>NZ_JBYSWK010000022.1:0-67374 GCF_058781025.1 Heyndrickxia sp. FW510-T9
GTATAGAGTTTTTCTGCTTGACGGAATATAATTATAGAAGTACAACTACTAACATATTGTAACTAACTTACTTATTTAAACTTAAAATTAATTTTACATGAAACTAAAAACATCAGGAGGACTAAAATGAATTTTCACCGTGAACCTAATACATTTGTAGAGCAAGTGAATTTAAATGTGCAAAATATTGATCGTTCATTAGCATTTTACAAAGAAATAATTGGTTTTAAAGTATTAGAGCAAACAGGAACAACCGCAAAATTGAGTGCGGATGGTAAAACAGTGTTATTAACACTTGAACAGCCGGAAAACGTATTACCGAAACAGCCGCGGACTACAGGGTTATATCATTTTGCTCTTTTATTACCAACAAGGCGAGACTTAGGAAAAATTCTATTTCAGTTTATTCAAATAGGCTTTCCTTTACAAGGAGCATCTGATCATCTCGTAAGTGAAGCTCTTTATTTAGCTGACCCGGATGGAAATGGAATTGAAATTTATTCAGACCGACCATCATCTACATGGGATTGGAAAAATAACGAAGTAATGATGTCAACAGATCCATTAGATGCACAAAGTCTTATAGATGAGGCTCAAGGAGAATCATGGAACGGTTTACCGTCTGGCACTGTTATGGGACATATTCATTTGCATGTATCTGAATTAAAAAAGACAGAAGAGTTTTATTCGAAGGGACTAGGATTTGATGTGGTCTGCCGATATGGAAATCAGGCACTGTTTATTTCTACAGGGAAATATCATCATCATATTGGCTTAAATACATGGAATGGCATTGGTGCACCTGAACCACCAGTAAATAGTGTCGGACTTGTCTCTTATACATTAAAATTTCCGAATGATGAAAAGAGAACAAATATTGTTCATCAATTAAAGGATATCGGGGCAACCGTAACTGAAGAGAATGATTATTTTGTTACGGTTGATCCATCCGGAAATCGAATTCTTTTACAAATTTAATAGTAAAAAGTAAAAAAAAGAGTTGCGAATATATCAAGTTAGGTAACAGTCAAAAAACACCGTAAATAAAACGGTGTTTTTTGACTGTCTAAATTAAGTAAATTAATAGTTGAATAATATGGGTTTTATATTCAATGTAACTTACTTTTTAAAATCCATTTCCCATTTTTATAAATAAAAATATAATGATGAGAGCCAACTCCAGTTGATGTTTTCGGGACAACTTCAAAGTCATACGTTCTTTGTTGGATGGATGTCATTTCTGCTTCGTTCCAATCTGCCATTCTACTCTTTGTTTTAAATTTCTTTACTTCCCCTTTTACTCCTGTATCCTTTTCGAAAAGAGTTAGGCAACGTTCTTCTAATTGATTGGTTGTTTCGGTTGAAAAATACATTCTTTTCTCCACAGGTTTATATAAATTATCAACCCCAATAACAACGATAATGAAACCTACTAGAGTAAAAGCTAATGCATTTATCGAAACTTAATATGAAAATTTAAAGTACCTTTGAAGAATATAAAAATAGAGTGCATAAGGCATACAAAAAATTAAAATTGGAAGCCCAAATGTAAAAATAGATAGCAATAACCAGTCATAAAAAAAACCGAGGATATACAATATATCCGATAGAAAAGCTAGTAAAACACTTAAAATAAAAGGTATGCTGTAAAGTAAGTATCCTTTAGCTGTCAGTTTCAAAACTCCCCTCATATCATTTGCCAGTTTTGTACATTATTCTATTCGTCTTAAATTATTTCCTTCTTTTACTAAGCAGCACTTTCTTAAAGCATTACTCCTGTTACTTCAAATGAATTAATTTATAAACATCAGAAAAGACGATACCAACTTTAGGTATCGCCAGTTTTTGTGCTATTCGTTTATCGTACTTATAAATTATCAAACATACTTGAAAGCTTCTACAACTTCAATCCATCTTAATATTCGTTACTTTATTAAGTTTGCTTTTATTGAATCGGCTCTCATTAACTCAAGTGGAGCTTCCAAACGTTTTCTTTATAGTAGACATGTTAGCAAGTGCAGTTTCATTGAATCCTTTAAAGATGAGCCAAACTGCTAAAATCATTTCATTAGCTGCTACTGGAAGCGCCAGTACAGCACCCAAAACTGAAAGTTGTTGGATTACCCCGAACATTTCTAACAATGCTGCCAAAAATATAAGAGTTGCTCCTGCCATACCCAAGATTGATATAAATCTTGGTACGAGCTTTGATTTAAAAAATATATAACTGTACATCATCGTATTAATGCCTAGCATGAAATTGGGACCAAGCAAAAATGTCCAGTCATGTACCGCTTTTAACAAAATTCCGGAAGTTTGATACGAGGCGATATCTGGAGCACCAGCTGCTACATATTCACGACTTAACGTTAATAGGGACAGCACGCTTATTACTCCAACCGTAATGATAATCGCTTCAAGAAATCTGAAACAAACATGCCAAAGTGCAATCGTTTCATTGTACTTTCTTAAAATAGGAAACATTGTTGTTGCTGTACCAACCGCTGAAACGACTAGAATTAACTCCATTATCGCTCCTGTTACCACCTGGTTGGAGTGTTCCGAACCATGAATCAAGTAATCTGAACCATTTAGGATAGGATTGTATAGCATTAGACCAATTACCGCAGTAACTGATGCAAGGATAAATAGTAACCCCACAATTTTTGCTGTTTTTTTATTTGAATTCATTTTTATCCCCTTCTCTTAATAAATTCAATAACGGTAAAGCAAAAAAACATCATAGATCTTACTTATTTGTATTTTCCCCATAGAAGAATACCTCTTCCAACGGTAAGTTAAAAGCGAGAGCAATGCGAAAGGCAAGTTCTAGCGATGGGGAATAGTTGCCCTTTTCGAGAGCAACGATGGTCTGTCTTGTTACTCCTACCTTGTCAGCCAGTTGCTGCTGTGTCATTTCATTATGATCGAATCGTAATCTTCTAATATGATTGCCGACAAGATTTTTGCCCATTATTAGACTCCTTTCCGATAGTGATAAAGTTTCGTAACGGATCCAGTCACATCGGAAATGAACCCTGAAATAATCAGGATAATGAACATCACCTGTGACGGGTGATAGAAAACCAGCGATCCCATTGCAAGTAGAAAGCCGATGATAAATATAAAAAAAGAATTTTGGTACGCTTTCAATTGAATTAACTTATCCAGTTCATCTACAAATTTTGGTTCCTTTTCACCAGTCGTGATTCTAAATATGATGTTAAAAAAAATGCTGATAATGATGTGGGCCACTATTGAAATCAAAGTCAGGATAAGGACGAATGAACCCCAATAATGAAAGGTTTCCAGCGACTCCAGCTCCCCTTTGGGATGCTGCGGGTACATATACAGCCAATAAATCCCGAAAATGAGTATGGCAGTGATCAATGTTACGATGCTTTTCTTTTCTTGATAGGTCATAATTTCCCCCCTTGTTTTTTTAATTTACATTTAGTAAAGTATCTTATACATAATGTAATATAAACTTGACATGAAGTAAAGTGTAAATTACAAAAAAGTTCAAATATTTTCAAATGGGTAGTGATTTGGGGGAATTTTGAAGTGAAGATACCCTAAATTACTCCATAAATCTGAAACACTCGCTCAAAATAAAAAAGACCGCCGCAGCGATCATTAGGTTTTATACAAATTTATTTAATTCCATACTTTTCCTTAAAGGTTGGACTTAACTCACTCCAAACATCAAATTTATTACCATCTATATCGTAAAAGACAAAATTATTACCAGGGTGTCCACGATCTTCGATATCACCTACAGATACTCCCTTGCCCATAAGAAATGAGTGGAAATTCCTTAATTGTTCTAATCCATTAACTTCAAAAGTCATGAAAAAATGCTCTTTCTCATACTGATCCAAAAACATCGCTCGTTCGTCTGTTTTAGCTTTAACTAGAAAGAAACTTTGATTAGCTAACTCTAATATAGCCTTATCCGAGTTTCGAAAATTCTCTTTCGCACCTAACTTCTTTTGATACCACAATGATGAATTTTCAGGGTCGTTTACAGGTATATATGTAGTCCCTACTCTTTCTATAAATGTTTTCATTTTCGTCTCCTCCATTATCTTTTTCCATTCCGTTCGTTTATTGTGTTTCTTAGAAAGTTACAATTCCAAGTCCATTTCCGTCAGGATCATAAAGGTCAAAGAATCGCATTCCGTCTCCACCATGAATTTCACTTACCTTGTAATTTTTATTGGTTAAGTATGAGTGGAAACCATCTACATCTTCGCAATAAAAGTTGAATGCAATATGACCAATCTCTGGCATTTTTTCAACTTTATATAGAGTTAACGCCGTTTTCATTTCTCCTTTTTCATCAAAGCGAAAACCAACATACTGACCGTCACTGCTTCGATATACCACTTTAAAAGGAAAAGTGCTCATATACCATTTTTCTGATCTTTGAAGATCAGTAACAGGTACAAAAACTGTATCAATTCGTTTCACTGATTTCATTACATTCACCTCCTCACTTAAATAACGGAATAAAACGAGGAATGGGTACGATTAATTTTATATTTTTTCTTTTATTAAAAAACGATTACCATCCGGATCGAATAATTCAAATACAAAAAATTCCTCAGCCTTATTTATTTTTACACCTCTTGTAACTAATAGGTGATATGTTGTTACCACTATTTTATAATCATTTCTTTTTAATCCGTTTAACAATCGATTTAGCAACGTGGGAATGGGTTCTTCAATATCGCTTTCACACTGACAAAATTTTGACAACGTGGATCTTCCTCTATTAATAGCAGCTTTTACCCCACCAGTAGTCATATTCAGCATGATTGCTATTTCCGGAGCAGTAAAACCAAAATATTCTTTTAGTAACAGGCTAGCTGCTTGCCTAAAAGGTAATAAAGAAATAAGAATTTCAATTGAATCTAGTAAACTAAAATCAGAAGAAAAGTTATCAATGTCACCGCTTAATCCTACAATCTCACGTTTTGTTTTTCTAATTGTGTCGTACCAATGATTAGATGCAATCTTAAAAATATATCCTTTAGGATTTGGATGTTCCGTTAGTTTAGAAGAATTCCTCATAATTTTAATAACGGTATCTTGAAATAAATCTTCTCCGTCCCAAGAGGTACCAGTAATCATATAACAATATCGTTTTAATTCTATGAGATAGGGATCTACTAAACCATCTATCTGCATTTGATCGACTCCTTATCGGAATTAACAAAAAAAATCCAGTTATTTAAAGCGGTTTTGGAATAACAACTGCATTGCATGCCTTTTCATAAAATTCAATTGGACCCGCTTCCCCTATCACAACATATTCATATCCAATGTCTTTCATCTCTTTTAAGCAACTGTGTACCAGCATATAGCCTATTCCCTGAGTACGGTTTGAAATAGCAGTCCCCATTGGGCCAAATAAGCCTTTCTTTTTCCGAACTACATCAAAGCATGCAAAACCATGAATTTTTCCGTTTTGAATTGCGATATAAATAGGAATTTTCTCTTCTTGAAGCCCATTCTCGATAGACTCCAGCCACCCTTTTCCAAACTCCTCTTCCACGAAGTCTTTTAAAGCAGTTGAATCTTCTAATGCAGCTTTCCTAATAGTTAGATTGTTTGGATTGAATTCCGGTATAGAGTAGTGTCTTAATGAAACAATCATATCTCTTGGAGATGATAAAATTTCTACTATCGGAGAAACTTTCACGCCTTCTAACAGGGCTTCTGTCATCCCATCATTTACATCAAAAATCGCTTTTATCAATAAACCCTCATTAATATAAACTTGTTTGTACCTCTTCATTCTATTGCTTGTATTCACTAATACCTGTGAGGTTGAATTGGTAATTCTCATATTAAAGAATTCATTATTAATACCTTGCTCTTGATCATTGAAATTTATATTTTCCACACGTTCTTTTAAGAAATTATAAAGTTTTGGGTAATGAAGAAAAAGCTCTGCACATACCCCAGTCCGTTCTTTAAAAATCCCCAATAGCAAATGAAATGGATATACGATATTAGTAGAGTTGTATGCTTCCATTTCTGCATATTTAAATATTCTTAATGTACGTTCCGAACATTTCATGTGATTTACATCTGTGTCAAAGCTTAACAACAAAGCATCCTCCTCTCCATGTATTAAACATTAAATTGAAATACTCTTTAAACAATCTATTACAATATCAGGTCTATCTATATGTATATTATGATCGCTTTTTTCAGCAATAATAAGCTTTCCTTTACTTGACATTTGTGATAATTCTATTTGTAAACCGCGCCATACATTTTCATAAAGTACTGCTTCCACATTCGGAATATTGTACTTTATGAAAGATTCCACGGATACATCTTTATCCCGTGCGATTACTATTAGAGGAATATTAGGGAAGTTTCCCAGTTTCTTTATCTCATCACTGCTATTTCCCCAATTTTTAAACTCATTTGCAATCGTTCTAAATAAATTTGGATCTGTAATGTAATCTTCAAATCCAATACCATCCTTTTCAGGTAACATCCTTTTATACTTAACAATCATATCTTTATATTTTTCTCTTAGTTCTTCTTTTGAATTTTTCGAAGTTCTTAAATTGTCTTCTACCATTTTTTCCACTGTAATAAAGGATTTCATTACTGGAATATCAAGATGATATAGTCTATTAAAATTATGAGATGTTGCATCTACAAGGATAAGACCTTTGAGGCTGCTTGGATACATTTTCGCGTAAGCCTGTGCACATAATCCTCCGTAGGAATGTCCCATTAATATAAAACGATCGGTTATTTCAAGTTTTGTTATTAATTTTTGAAGCTCCATTGCTATATTTTTTACTGTTCTTGGTTCAATAGAAACATGACTATTCCCATACCCGGCCCTATGATATAAAACTATTTTATAGTCTTTTTTAATTTTTTGAATAAATGGGTTCCAGTCATAAAAGGATCCACCAATACCCATTTCAATAATAAGGGTTGTTTCACCATTACCAACTACTCGATACTCTAATTCAATTTCATCCAAAAAAATATCCTCCAATAATTGAATCTCAAAGTGTTTAAGCTATTTTGCTTTTGTCTATTTATTCTATTTATGGATCACATATCCCTTCTACATTGAAAAAACTTTGTAATTTCTTGTCTGATAATTTCCCTGTAAAGGAAATCATTCTGTCCTCTTAAAGTTTCCTTTTAAACATCGCATATTAATTAGATGGATTCTTTTATGATTTTATTGGTAAATAAAAAACACCACTTCATGCGAAGTAATGTTTAGAAAATAATTCCTGTATATCCGACTCCTTTTTTAAAAAAAATCATAAAATTTTCCACCAATCATTCTTTATCCTTCTACTCACCATATCTAAGTTAAACACCGTGACGGTTTAACTTTTCCAACTCCTCTTCAATTCTTGAAAGATCTATTCTTTCAAATAATGGTTCCACTTTTGATAATTGTAAAGGATTAACATGAAATGCTTCCCATTCCATTTTGGATATTTCCAACATATCCTTGACCTTATAGCTCGAAATTGGAAGGAATGGCGTCAAGATATGTGCTAAATTAGCAATTAAATATACACAATCTGCCATAGTTTGTTTACAAGACTCGATATCTTCTTTTATTTCTATCCATGGCTTCCTTTCATCAAAGTATTTATTTGAATATCTAACAAGCTCGAATGCTTTTTCCAAGCCTCGTTTGAATGCAGCATTTTCAATACAATATCCAACTTCGCCGTATAAATGAATAATTTTTTCCTCAATTGCAGGGGTAATGATTTTGTCAGGAATGAGTCCATCAAACGATTTTAGAATAAATTTCAATGTCCGATTTACGAAATTTCCGTATCCCCCTAATAATTCACTATTTTGACTATAAATAAAATCTCTCCAAGAAAAATCGGCATCTCGGCTCTCAGGAGCATTTATAGTAAGGAAATACCGTATTGAATCTGGATCATATCTTTCTATGATATCAGGAACCCAGACAGCCCAGTTTTTACTGGTAGATAATTTCTTCTTTTCTAATGTTAAATATTCATTCGAAACGATATGTGTTGGTAATGGATTCTTCCCAATAGCTTCGAGAATTCCTGGCCAAATTATCGAGTGAAAAGGAATATTATCCTTCCCATGAACATAATAAGATTTTGCAGAGGAGCTCCAAAAAAAGGAGTCATCATTATTTGTTTCTTTTGCCCAAAGCTTACTTGCAGAGTAATAGCCTGAGACGGCTTCTATCCAAACATAGATTTTCTTTTCCTCATATCCAGCGACTGGAACGTTTACCCCAATAGGTAAATCCCTTGATACTGCTCTATCTTGCAGTCCTTCCTTTAAATAGCGCTTAGTAAGTGCAATAGCATTCTCTCTCCAAAGCTTCTTATTTTCTGCATCATGTACATAGTTCTCCAAAAAAGTCTGGAAAGAGCTTAGTGCAAAGTAAAAATGCTCAGTGAATTTTGTCATTGGCGGATGTCCACAAATTTTGCACTTTCGTTCAAGTAACTCAAGCGGTTCCAAAATAGCTGAACAATGATCACACTGATCCCCGCGCGCATGCTCTTTACATACCGGACAAAGTCCTTCTACAAAACGATCAGGCAAGAACTGTTCGCAATGTTCACAATAAGTTTGTTCCACTTCTCTTTTGTAAATCAGCCCCTTTTCAAGTAGTTCTAAAAATATCTCTTGTACAACTTTATGATGATGCTCTGTATCTGTTCTTGTATAAATATCATACGAAAATCCTAATCTTGAAAAGCAATCTGCAAATTCTTCATGATAGCGGTCTGTAATCTCTTTTGGAGAAACACCTTCCTGCCTTGCCCTAATCGTAATAGGTGTTCCATTACAATCACTTCCAGAAACATATAAAACCTTTTCTCCTTTTAAACGATAATATCTTGCTAAAATATCTCCCGGAAGCAAACTTGAAATATGCCCAAGATGCAAGGATCCATTTGCATAAGCCCACGCACCACCGATAAAAATACTCATTTTTTACAGCCTCCTTTATACCTCTTTGCCCTGTACTTTGAGCAATTACTTTGTCTTTTATTTCCTTTTAGATTTCTGTTTCTTGCACCTTCCTTACTTTTTGGTTACCCTAGTTCCTCTGCTACTCATGTTTCGGGCATCTAAACCGCTTTTTGATTACCCTGATTTCTCTTCTCTTCATGTTTCGGGCACCTAAACCGCCTTTTGCTTACCATGGTTCCTCCGATCTTCATGTTTCTGGCATCAAACCTGCCTTTTGCTTACCATGGTTCCTCCGATCTTCATGTTTCAGGCACCTAAACCGCCTTTTACTTACCCTAAACCCTCCTCTCCCTGTACTTTTGGTACTAATGTGTATTGCAATTTAATTACAAAAACAAAAAAACCCCGCCCTCAACTAAAAATAGTTAAGGACGAGGTTTGAATACCCACGTGATACCACCTTATTTCACAAATAGTTCACACTATTTGCCTCAGCAAGTACGGAGTAAAACTTTTACTCTTATACTGTGACTTTGATAACGAGAGTCAAAACTCGTCGCAGCCTACTAATACGAAATGTATGTTCAGTACGAAGCTCAGAGACCATTTTTCAAATGTTTGTTTTTGCTTCTTTTCAGCTACCGAAGCTCTCTTTCAAAAAACGAAATCATTTTACTTTTTCTCTTCATTGCCTTTATTTTTTATTAATCATAATTTATTAAATAATTTTCCTAATGTCAATACAAAAAAATTTTTCTATAAATTTTACTGTTCAGGATATGTTTCTTTTATAAATTGTATGGATTGCTTTAATAATGCAATTAGAACTTCAACTTTTATATCTGCTACTTTATTTATGTAAACGCACGCTTTCCCAGTTGTATGTTTTCCAATATCCTTTAATAATTCTTTTTGAGAACCATCTTCACATGGAGCCAAATATAAACTAATTTTCGCTTTTCGCGGTGAATAACCGACAAGTGGTGCATCGCCTTCATGACCAGATTTATATTTATAATGATAAGAACCAAAACCAATGATACTCGTTCCCCACATTTTCGCCTGATGACCAGTTGCCTCGGTAAAAATATCTAATAATGTATAAGCATCTTCCCGTTTCTTAGGGTTTTCAATTTTTTCAATAAAATCAATAACATTTTGATCGGTTTCTTTTGTTTTTAATTCATACATAATTTTTGACTCTCCCTTTTCATATATTTTTATAAGAACTTACATTTGATAAAAAACGAATCCATTCTAATTATTCCCATCATAAATAATAAATTAATTTTCGAATCGTTGACCTTGAGGGCTGCAATATCAGAATTACTTAATATTAAATATTTTATGAAAGTCACCTGATTAAAATGGGTATTATCAGTTTAAATAGATACCTATTATTTTAATTCTCTATCAATACCTAGTAGCAAGCTCATCTATGTAATAGCCTTCGCTATCCAAATGCTTTATAAGATAATTAGAATGCAGATCAACCTAATATTTGCATCGATGTTTTTTTTCATTCTGATATCTCCTTTCTCCAAAATAATTAATTTCATTATACACCAATTGGAAAATTTTTATTATTGAATAGATTCCCTATTCTTTTACAATTCATAATTTTGGTTTATAATATTTTTCATTGAAAATGTATTTATATTATATGAAATAAGGATTGCTATTGAAGGATGTGTAACTATTGTCCGCTGAAGCTTTAAATCACTTAAAACCAGATTGTGAACATTACTTTGGGCTATGCTGTGTTGCATTACCTTATGCTAAATC
Organism: Heyndrickxia sp. FW510-T9; assembly: GCF_058781025.1. Lineage (NCBI taxonomy): Bacteria > Bacillati > Bacillota > Bacilli > Caryophanales > Bacillaceae > Heyndrickxia > Heyndrickxia sp. FW510-T9. The sequence continues at coordinate 10,768 of NZ_JBYSWK010000022.1, forward strand.
TGCGGATTTTCCTTTCGATAAAGATAGTGGAACTCCATGTAGAAACTTAAAGCCAAATTTCCAATGTAGCATCCATAATGATCTTAGAAATAAAGGATTTCGAGGATGTGTTGCATATGAATGTTTTGGTGCTGGACAAAAGGTATCTCAGGTAATTTATAAGGGTAATGATTGGCGCAATGACCCAAACCAAGCCAAGGAAATGTTTAATGTATTTCCTATTATTCAACAGCTGCACGAGATGCTTTGGTATTTACATGAAGCTCTGAACTTGAAAGCTGCCAAACCTATTCACCAAGAATTACAAACTATTTATGTTGAAACAGAATTCCTTACTAAACAAAGCCCGGAAATCATATTAAACATCGCTGTTCATGACCATCGAGAAAAAGTAAATTTATTGCTATTGCGTACAAGTGAACTGGTTCGATCAAAAACACTTAACAAAAAGTTTAAAAAGAAAATTCCGTATGACTTAATTAGTGCAAAACTTAGAGGTGCTGATTTGAAAGGTGCTAATTTAAGAGGAGTGCTGCTAATTGCTGCTGATTTAAGAGACGCAGACTTAAAAATGACAGACCTAATTGGGGCAGATTTAAGGGATGCCGATTTAAGTGGAGCTAATCTGACAGGTTGTATTTTTTTAACACAGGCACAAGTGAATGCTACTAAGGGTAATCAAAATACAAAATTACCACAATCTTTAAGAATTCCATCACATTGGAACTAAGTAATTGTAAATAAAATCGTTTATTACTTTCAATTAATCCTATATCTAATTTCAAAAGTAAAAAGCCCCTTACCATTAATTTAAGGGGTTCCATTACAGCTTAATTTTCCTTTAAATTATATAGAGTCATCGAATAATGCACTTGAATGACCCTATTGAACATCAAAACATAATTTCCATATCTATGGTCTGTCTTTTCCAAATCATATGATCGCTTCCCATATCCCAGTAATCTTTTAGCAAAAAATCCGGCTCTCCAAACTTTTTTTTCCATATCGTTTGTGCATTCGAATACCCACTATCTAAACAAAATTCCGTGATTCCTCTACTTTGCAGAGTTAGGAACATTACCTTTAAGAGTAGCGAACCAATACCCTGTTTCTGAAAATCTGGATGAACAAACACTGTACCAATTTCAACAATATCCTTTAATTCACCATCTGTGCAACTATGGATAAGCTCATTCGAAGCGCCGTACTCAATAGTACCGATAATCTTATTTACATTTTTATCAACAGCAATCCAAAAGAAGCACTTTTCCCCTTTGCTTTCAAAATCACATTCTAGCAATTTCTTCTTTTGAGCAATTTCATTATCTATATCATCCACTAATTCAGATAACCCCTCATTAGCAAAAGTTACATTAATGACGTTATGAAAAAAAAGATGTAGTTCTGCTCTGTCTTCCATTTTTGGTCTTCTTATTTCTATATTTCTCATTTGTATTAACTCCTTTTTTTAAATATACTTTTCAACTCTATATCCTTATGGACTTTCCACAAAATATAATACAGGCAGGCACTTTAATGTCCGTATGAAGCATATCCCATAAAAAATATACGCATTAACATAATATTTGTTTCATTTTTCCGCTTATTCACAAAAAAAATTGCCCCCACTTAAAGTAGAGGCTATTAGCATTATCTAAAATGTAAGTAATTCAATCACCTTTTCTCTTCCTATCGCACTAAAAAGTAAAGGTAAGCGTGGTCCATTGCTTTCGTTTAATAATAATTGATATACATCCTCAAATAATTTCTTTTGGCATTCTCGCATACTCTTTTTATTTTCCTGATGACATAAGGAATAAATTCTGTTCAGTAATGGGGTTCCAGACAAAGTTTGCTCTGTTGAAAGAAGCTTTGCTAACAGATCAATTTTTTCTTTTTGCTCATCCGATAAAGTCTTGTAATACCTTGTATTTCTCTCTTGGTTTATTTTTACTAAGCGATGTGGATTCCAATACTTAATCCAATAAGAAACTCTGTCACTTATTGGAGCAATCTCTACTATAGTAAAACTTTCGCCATTTTGTTTTAAAGATGTTTGTAATGCATTCATATTGAAATCAATTAGTGGGAAAATTCCTGCCACTTGATTAAAATTAGGGTGTCTTGTTATTGTTTTCAAACAAGCTATTTCCAATGAACTTTTAATATCCTCATCTAATAACGATCCTCTTTCATTAGACGTTAGATACCGATCAAACTCAGAATAATTTCGTAGTACGTCTTCATCTAACCCAATATTGAATGCAGAACTTGGTTTGTATTTTGCAAACATAAACAGGATAAGTTCAGGAGTATAAACCTTCAATAATTCTTTTGGTGTAATGACATTTCCGGATGAGCTTGACATTTTCTCATTAGTACCTTTTAATCCGATAAAATCATATGCAATATACTCTGGTGCTTCATATTGAAAAATTTCCTTCGCAATTATTTTGGAAACATTGTAGCTGCCTGTTGCAGATGAATGATCCCGTCCTCCTGGTTCAAATATTACATCTTCCACCATCCAACGCATAGCCCAATCGACTTTCCAATTAAGCTTCAGATTGTTTGAGTGGATCAAGTTCTGACTATCATTGTAACCGCAGGTACACTCGTACTCCAGATTACCTGAGATTTCATCATATGAAGTAATGGTCGTATTGTCTTTGTTACAATTTTGACAGTACAAACTGAGAGGATAAAACTTTTCTCTTTCCTCTATTGTTGGTTCCCCAGTTTTAAACCTCATAAGTATGTCATATATCTCTTTTCGCTTTTCCAAAGCTAGTTTTACATAAGGTAAATATCTTCCTGAACGATATTCTTTACACTGATAGATAAACTGTGGTTCAATTCCAAAGACTTGTAATGATTCTTCTAACTCTTTTTCAAAATATTGAGCGTATGAACCTTTTCCAAAGGGACTTGGTACTTCAGAATAAGGCATGCCAATGTATGATTCATACTTAGACTCTACATTTTGCGGAACTTTCCTCAGTCTGTCAAAATCATCCCACGAAAAAATAAATCTTGTTTTTTTGCCTAAACTTTCTAATGCTTTAACAACGAAGTATGTGGTTACGATTTCTCGAAAATTTCCAATATGAACAGAACCTGAAGGACTGATACCGGAAGCACAAGTAAAAACATTTTTGGACGGATACTTTTCTATTAGATTTTTTGCAACTTGAAATGCCCAATGCATTTTTCCACCTCATTTTAAATGTTTTTAAAGGCTCTTTTCTTAAACTTTGTGGCTTTTGTAAAAGAAAATCTTATAAACTTATTCTTTCGTCTTAAGAATAGGTATTTTTTTAAAAAGAAAAGATGCCTCGTAACTAAGTCTAATTTTTATATTTAAAACAAATTACGAAAAGCAATAGGTTAAAATCGGCTTTTGGATTTTAACAATCTATACGAAAACAGACTTTTAAAACAACAAAAAAACTCCCACCCCCAAGATTTTTAATCTTGAGGGCGAGAGTTTGACTTCGCGGTTCCACCTCAGTTTGCTCATTGATCACTCAATAAGCCTCATCAGGTACGGCTATTTTGCGATACCCTATCCCTGTAACGGAGGAAACCGTCGTAGCATCCCTAGTATGTACCTAGTTCCGTACGAAGCTCAGAGGCTTTTTTCAATTAGAATTTCCATCCCTCTTTTCACCAGCCGAGGGTCTCTGTAATGTTCCTTCTAATTTACTTGTCTCTTCATCGCTCAATAGTTATTAGAAATGATAATAACAAATTCATTTATCATTTTCAACGATAAAATTCAAATATATGAACTTTCTGGTTACAGTGGTGCTCAAATTCATTTCCTATTTAAGATTCCCAAATAAGCACTCCATGGTCCGACATCCACTCGATACCTTTCAGCCATTATACGTACAATTTGCCTGATATGCGTTAGATCATGAACTACCCATGTGGATAATAATTCACGTAATTTCACCTGACCGAATTCAGGATGTAGACCCTTTAATTCGAAATGTATTTCAGGATTAATTAGATTCTTTAGCTTTGTTATATTTTGAGTCCTGATGGATTTAAACTCCAGTAATATTTCTTCTAACGTCTTTTCCTTTTTATCATTTAAATGCGAAAAACGATCAAAAGGAGGAAATACTTGATCTTGACCTTCCTGAATAATCCATTCTAATCTTGGTATCCAGTTATTTTTTTCAGCTTCAATTAGATGTAGCACCACTTCCCTAGCATTCCAAGTATCTTTACCCTCATTACATTGCAACCATCCTTCAGACAAACCGGATAAAAAAAACTCTAACGTTTGTGGTGTTCGCTCCAATATTTCAATTGCCTCTTCAAAATTTAGATTCATAACTTATCCCCTTTTGTAAATTATTCTAATTAAAATAAATGATTCCTGCAATCACCAAAGCTAAAACTCCAACTAACCCAAATAGAAGACCACTATTCACTCTTTGATTTCTATTTTTTGGTGTTTCTGAATAAAAATTTGCTCGTTGTCTGTCTCCATCCGTCCATGCTCCTATGAAAATTCCAGAAATAAAAACACAAATGAGTCCTACAACTAGAAAAAAGTAAAACAAGCTAATCTCCTCCCCTTTTGTAGTCTTTTATAATGTATACGCAATGGGATTAACCTAGTTTCATATATAATCAAAAGGAAGATAACTTAAACAATAGAATTTTCTTTGTACTTCTAGTACTGAAAACTCTCCAATGTTTCTTCACCAGAAACCATATCTTTAACCTTGAAATGATTGTTTTTTACCTCGGTATCCCCGATGATAATCACATTGCGAATTTTTTCCTTGTTTGCCTTATCTAAAGCTTTGCCTAGCTTTTTGTTTCCCAATTCCAATTCAACTTTATAACCTTTATTTCTTAAATACGTAGCTACCAATAAGGCTTCTTTTTGGGTATTAATTGGAATGATGTAAAAATCAACATTGGAGTTTTCCAACACTTTTTCAGGGAACATATTCATTGCTGTATAAATGACATCTAGCCCAAATGATATTCCAACCGTAGAAAACCTTTTATCCGATCCGATTAATCCTCCAATAGCATTGTCATATCTTCCACCGCTACCAATACTTGATTTCATTGTTTTGTCTGATAAAAATATTTCATATATTGTCCCAGTATAGATTTCTAATCCTCTCGCCAAAAATGGATTGAATTCACATTGTTTATTGATTCCTAGGAAATCCAAATATGATTCAAGCTCAATTAGTTCTTGTAGTCCCTGCTTAACTTGATCATTTCGGCTAAAAAAAGGCTCAAAATAACGAATTTCCGTATTATTTTTATCAACTAAAAACTGTTTAATTAATTTGATAATATCAGATGGAATATTTAGATCGGATAGTTCTGCAATAACAGAATCCAAACCAACTTTTTCAAGCTTATCTAAGATTAATACGGTTCTATTCAACTTGTCTGCAGGGGTTTCAAAGGCTGCAAGCATACCCACCAACAGTTTTCTGTTGTTATATTGAATGGTTACATTTAAATCCAGTTTTTGAAAAGCATCTAATGCCATCATCATTAATTCCGCTTCAGCAATTTGTGATTCTACTCCAACCATATCGACATCGCATTGAGTAAATTCACGGAATCTTCCTGTTTTTATTGGACCATCCCTGAAAACTTTCCCAATTTCATATCTTTTAAAAGGCATCGCTAACGTTGGATTCATTGCAACTACTTTTGCAAATGGAATGGTAAGGTCATACCTTAATGCTAAATCTCTATTTCCTCTGTCTGTTAATGTATACATTTCCTCCAATATTTCTGCACCACCACCATACTTTGATGCCATTAAATCAGTATAGTTTAAAATAGGTGTTTCTAACGGCTTGCATCCGTATTGAATAAAAACGTCTTCCAAGGTTCTTCTAATTTTTCTTCGTACTGCTTCCTCATTTGGTAAATAATCCTGAGTTCCTTTAACATTTTGATAGTCCATTTTTTTCATTATTCTTACCTCCATTTTTTAAATATAAAAAACCGCATTTGATTAATTATCGAAAATTTAATCAATGCGGTTTCATGAGAAATAGCCTTCCAATATGACGATTTTTAAAAATCGAATAGCAAGGCTACTTGATATGATGATGAAATTGGGTCATGAATATATTAATACTTAGCATTTTTCCCACCTCTAATTTCCAATTAATGTAGCACAAAATGTAATGCTTTTCAATAGATTATTATTTTGGATACAAAAATTAGTAAAGAGAAAGTAGTCCTATTATTTTTTTCTGCCAATATATAATAAGTGAGAGGATATACCAAGTAGATACGGATCGTTTGCTTTTTGGATAAATAATTTTATCATTTTTTCCACTTCGTCTTCCCCATTATCACTCCAATACTTCCAGTTCTCATTATTTAAGATTGCCCCAATATTAGAACTTATTAATTCTAAACTTTCAAATCCATGTGATTCCATAAATGGCTGGATATCTGCAATATTAAAATAATAAGCTCCAGTAAACCGACCTTCATCCTGATGATTAAAGCAACCTGTTTGAGAAAAACGAAGAATATTCTCCATGTTGTCATTTGGTTTCCAATTTTCCGGATAAAGTAGCGAAGTTAATATGTGTCTAATTCTTGGCATAAAGACAACAAATACGAAACCATTCGTTTTGGTCACTCTATGTAATTCTTTTACCGCTTCATTTCGATCATGTTCATCTTGCAAATGATATAAAGGACCGAGCATTAAGGATGCATCAAATTGTTCATCCGAAAAAATAGAAAGATTACGGGCATCAGCTGTAAAAAACCCGTTAAATCGTTCTTTTAATCCTAGCTCCATTGCTTTTTTTTCAGCAATCTGAACTAGATTAGCAGTTAAATCTGTAAGTGTTACTTTATAACCGCTTTTAGCTAATTTCATAGAGTATTTTCCGGGTCCGGCACCATTATCAAGAATATTACCAGCTGGTGGCAAATATTTTTTAATAAAATGCCAATTTACAAGAAATTCAATCGGCTCCCTATCCAATCTTCCCCATTCATCAAATTGATTGTAATAGTTTATTATTTTATCCATGCCCTTCACTCTTTCTGCTTTTAAAATGTCACAAAAAAAGGATGCTCGCTTAAGTTTAAACTTTTCAAAATTCTATCTATAAAAGTCGGCCATGTTACCATCTTTAATGCTTCTTCAATCGTGAAGAAGCCAACCTCTAAGCTCTCACTGGAGGTTTGCAGTTCCCCACCAATGGCTCTACCTAGCCAACAAGTTGCACAAACATTTGCTTGTAAATTTTGATAGATGCCGCAAAACTTTGTTACTTCAATTTCGATCCCAGTTTCTTCCTTTACTTCCCTTTTTACCGCTACTTCTATGGATTCACCTATTTCAACTTGTCCACCCGGTTGCTCCCAACCCCTCTTTGGCCCGCGAATAAGCAAAATCTTCCCTTCATCGTTTAGAACAACTGCACTAGCCGACACAAAATGTTTAGATTCGCTCAAGTTTATCCATCCTTCCTTATAGGAATTGAAGAAGCGGGATTGAAATTAATCCATTATTGTTTCCTTATTCGGATTTCTCAAATACTCAAACATCATTTTGATTTGAGACTTTGTATTTCTTGCCACAGAAAGTTCTGGAAAATTGTCCTCATTGAAAAAGCGAATATCCTTGGTCTCAATGCCGGTTTTCGCCTTGCCGCCAATAATTTCACACTGAATAAAAATTTTATAATAATGAAATCCCAGGGGCGGATGCCCATGTTTTCTCATATCAAACAATGCAAGTAATTTGGTGGGTATAACGTTATAGCCTGCTTCTTCCTTAATTTCTTTTACAATATTTTCTTTAGCTGATAACCCTACTTCACAAAATCCTCCTGGCAAAGCCCATTTATCATCGATCTTTTCCCTAACCATCAGGATTTTATTATCATGAAACACAACTCCACGCACATCTACTTTCGGTGTAGGGTAACCTGTTTCATTTAAAAATATTTCCTTAACTTTCTCCATCTCATGATCTGTATACTTTTCTAATATTTCAGCACTGATATTACTTAATTCTTCATATCGTTCTTTATCAAATTCATTGGTAGAATAGGTTAGACCTGCTTGAGAAATTGCCTGTAATCTTTGTGCCCAATCCAGCCACTTATATTGAATGATAAACACCACCGTATTTCTCGACATCATTATGTGAAATGTTGGAATCCTGTAAAGCAATCCTTGCACCTAGTGATTGAAAGGCTTCTACTACATTTTCGTACCCGCGTTCTATATGATGTACACCAGTTATGGTTGTCTGACCTTCTGCCGCCAAACCTGCAAGAATCAAACAGATTCCTGCCCGAATATCAGATGCGTGAACCACAGAGCCTTTTAAAGAAGTTTTTCCTTTTATAAAGGCAACACCTGAACGTACTTTAATATCTGCTCCCATCCTTACTAATTGAGGAACATGATTAAAACGATTAGGATATATTTTTTCACTTACGATACTCTTCCCACTTGCTTGTGTGAGCAGAGCAGTCATTGGCTGCTGGATATCAGTTGGAAATCCAGGATACATAGCTGTTCGAATTCTAGTAGATTGAATGTTTCCATTTGAATATGAAGTAACAGAATTACCGTCAACCATGAATTCAAAACCAATCTCTTGTAATTTCGACATACAAGTCTTTAAGTGTTCTGGAACAACATCTTGTACTGTAACAGTTCCACCCGCAATTCCAGCAGAAATTAAAAAAGCTCCAGCAATCAAACGATCCGGTATAACCGTATGTGTACAGCCATTTAAATGAGAGACCCCAGTAATACGAATGGTATCTGTTCCGGCACCGCTAATTTTTGCTCCCATTTCATTTAGAAGCATTGCTGTATCCACTACCTCTGGATCACGTGCCGAGTTTAATAATGTTGTAGTCCCTTTTGCGCGAACAGCTGCTAACATGCTGTTGATGGTTGCCCCGGACGTAATAGTGTCGAAATAGATGGTGCTACCTGTTAATTCTGCTGCTTCCACTTCATAATAATCCTCATGAAAAGTAAATTTCGCACCCATTTTTTCTAATGCCTTTACATGTTGATCAATTGGCCTGCTGACAAAATTATCCCCGCCTGGATAGCCAAGTGAGACTTTTCCGAATTTGGAAAGTAATGCACCAATAAAATAATACGCCGTCCTGAAGTCAGATGACTTTTTGGGATCTAAGCATGTATGTACCATTCTATCTGACTTGATATGAACGGCATCTAATGAATCTCGATATATTTCAAGTCCCATTTCTTCACCTATCTCACAAATCACTCGATAATCCCCTATATTCGGAATCCCTATTAATTTAACTGGTTCATCAGCTATGCAAGCTGCAGCAAGCAAAGCTAGAGAGCTATTTTTGGATCCTGGTATTTTTACACTTCCCTGCAATTGTGGTGTTTGTTCTATTTTAAGCCATTTCATTATCTACACTCTCCGTTTCTTTTTCATCGGCAAAAACAATCTCTATATGTTTCCTTTTCATTTCTTGAATGGGTATATCCGGAGCACCTTGATCCGTAATCAATAAATCCATTGATTCTATGGGAACAGACGTGACAAACATTCTGTGCCCCAACTTTTCATGCGGAGCTAAGCAAATATTTTTACGTGAAGCTTCCGAAACCGCACGAATAAAGGAAGCTCCTTCTGGCGTCGACATACTGATGCCATCAGAGTCGATGCCACCACCTGTTAAAAAACTTATATCCAACGTAAATTTACGTATCATTTCAATTGCTAATGTATCAATCATGCTTCCAGCTGATTCATCTCTTAACTTCCCACCTATTAAGTAGGAGGTTATATTTTCTTGTTTCCTAATAAATTCAGCAATTTTTATGGAGTTTGTTATAACAGTAAACGGAAAATTAGATGGGAGATATTTTAACATTCCAAATTGAATTCCTGCTCCACCAATAAAAATCGTATCATGAATCTTAATAAATGAAGCAGCAAATTTCGAAATTGCATTTTGATGAGGCGATCCCGTACCGTACCTAGTTGATTCCGGTTGTGGCAGTGTACGGACCTTTGGAATTGGGGTATTTTCAATCGCACCACCATATGTTTTTTGAAGTAAGCCTTGTTCTTCCATAATGGTGAGATCTCTTCGGATAGTATCAATCGATATCTCAAACATCTCAGCAAGATCTTTGGCAATGATGCGACCTTCCTTTTGAATTATCTCTAATATCTTTTTTCTCCGTTCCTCTGCTAACATATTAACTTCCTTTCTGTCTATAAAGAAGCAATTATTAATTTTATCTTATTCTGTTTGATTCATTATTGTCAATTCAATATTGCATTATTTTTCGTTTTTGTTCATTATTCTTCGTCATCATTCCTAATTTTGCATATCGAACAACTTTATGTAAATTTTCTACACAAAAAATCGATTCCTCATACAAAGGAATCACGACTTATTCATTATTCATAATTTTATTTATGAAATAGAAAAATTTTCCGTAACAAATAGGAATATATGATCATCTACTACAACTCTATCAATTTCAACCAAAATATTGTACTCCATTTGGTCTTTAATTAATATTACGAAAACAAAATCATTTAGTTTCAATTATTCGTTCCTTTTAAAAAAAAAATGCAATCTGCTTTTACAGATTGCATAGTACCTATCCTTTCAGTAACGTTATAAAATCCTCTAATTTTGATAATGATATTAGATTTTCATTACATTTCATACTATCTTGACAAATATAATTGCCTCTTCTGATATAAGTTCCTTGAACAGCACCCTTTGTTTCTGACATAAATAAGCCTACTTGCGAATGGCGATTGCAAAGCATACAAACTCCTTTTTTAGATGTTGGAGTAAAATTTCCATGTAGCCCGATAAGTTTATCATGGTGTGGAGCAATCATAAATTTTTTATTAGTACCTTTATCATCCCATCCAAGATACGTTAATTCCTGGAAGTCAATATCCTTCAATGACGGCAACTTTAACTTTTTAGCTTTAGGAAATAATTTTTTCAGCGTTTGGTCGGTTACTTTTTTAAATGGTATGACGTAGGGCTTTAAGTTATCCAAATATAGTTCCGCATAAGCGGTGTCAACCACTTCGATGATGGATTGTATGAGCTGTTTTTGTTCAATGTTTATATCGGAAAAAAGATCGGACACTTTATCTAATGACAATGATTTAAGAGCACTCAGCACATGCATGTCGTTTACACTTTTATGCCCATTTAACAGAATTTGTGTTTGTGCTTTTATATAATGATACTGATCTACTCGAATAAATGGTTCCATCTTATATACCTCCTAACTACTCCTTTTACTTTAAGCGATCAGGTTGATAATATATATGTAGAGAATGATTGAAAAAATTTTTTACATAAAAAAGCGCTGAGGACCTCAGCGCTTTGAGTATACGATTTTTTTAATTGTTTCAACCGAGAGAAAATATTCATCTGCCAAATCTTGAACAGACTTTCCATAACCAAATGCGGCTTTAATCTCATCATTCCTCTTATCGATGATTTTTCTACCACCGGATTTAGTTCCCCATTTTTTTCGGGTAGATTCCGTTGTTGGGATATATATCGTTTCTCCCTGTATATATTTTTGAATTTCCATAATAAGCTTCTCCGGTAAAACCGTACTTGCTTTTACATATTTCAATTTAGCCAGCCCCTTATTTAATTTGTAGCAAATAAGGTGCAAAGCCTTTATAAAAATGGCGAAAATTATTTGTTTTGCCCCATGCAAAGAATCGCCTTTTCCATTATAGGCTTTGCATGAGTAGCTGAAGTATTAGGCAACAAGATTGTATTTGCCATTTATATACCTCCTTTGTTACCACTAATTTTAGTTACATTATTATTATACTTATAATTAATCTTAATTGCTATGTTTAGTTACCATTTATTCACAAGTATCCTTATTTGCTAGATAAGTATGTTGGTCTTCTAAGCGAACATTGACTTGCATGTTCCTGAATACTTGGATCAAAAAAGCTTAACTTTTTAATGAAATAGCAAGTTTCCGGAAAATGATGTTCTAAAAATCTCAAAGTTGTTTTATTTAAAATTTTATTTTCCTTATACTTTGTAACTATATTGTATATATATCGACACATATCCAAGGTTGTTTGCCCAACCTCATGCCCAAATTCTTGTTGCCATGCAAATCCAGGTTCTTTAAATCTTAAATAGCCTTTTAGATGGTGATTTTGAACAATGAATACTTGATATTTACTTATATATCCTTCTATTACCTTTATTGGAATAACTTCTATTGGATCGACTAAATTTCTAAATAAAACTGCATGACTTAATTGGTCTTCTAACCATAAATCCATAAGGTTTACTAAAGAAAGCGGTTCAGGCTCCACTCCTTGGACTAAGTAATTTAAAATACGTAAGTATTCCTGATTCTCAGCCAATGTTCCGTTTAAATACGTTGGGGATAAATTTAAATTAACATTATTATCGATTCTAAGAGATTGAAGCCTTCCTTCAAATTCAAAATATCCTCTAGAGACTTGCCAAGATTGCTTCGAGAACTCAATCATTAATTCATCTGCAGAGTTACGTGTTTTAGGAATATTTTTTAACATCCCAAGTAAATTTCCAAATAATTGAATATACTGTTGTGCCGTTTGCACATATTCAACCTCGCTCACGGATAGATGATCCCTTACAAAAAAAGCGTGATCCTGCAAAACCTCTAGCCAAAAAAAATGCTCCTCCCAAATAGATATCAACTTTTTAGTCACACCCTTATCCCTCCTTTGCCATTTATATAAAATACGATAACAAGAAGTAAGAAATGATTGATATTAAACAATCTCACATAACTGAAAGGATAATAGGAAAAATAATGAAGAAAAGCCCGTATCATAAGATAACGGGCTTTCTTATTGCAGTATAAAGAAACAATTAATTATGGAGCCATTCTTGACATTGAAAGGTTAACTGTTGCAGCTCTTTAACAAATACACCAGCATGATATCCATCACAAACAGCATGATGCAATTGCAGAGAAACTGGTAACCATATTTTGTCTTCCTGATAAAAATATTTTCCTCCAGTAATGATGGGCAATAAATAATCATTATCATGATGAATATTTAAATTGAAACCTGTAAAACTTACCCAAGGTATACTCGAAATATAGAATGTATTTTCAGGGGTGTTCTCCTTTGTTTCAAGTCCTTTTAAATCACCGTAATAATCAATATCAATTTGATAATTTTTATAAAAAGTAGAAAATTTATCGTTAAAGTTAGTCCAAATGCTTGAGAATGTTTTGCTATCCTGATGAAAAATGGTATAACTCGGAACCATTTGATCCCAATAACCCAAAACACCATATTCGTTAAAACAAGTTCGAAATTCTTTGTAAGAATTGACTGTTTTACTTATCATGTAAATAAAAGCAGGATATAGCTTTAACCCTTTATTACGCAGCTGTTCCAGTAATATCGTAATGTCAATATTTGCTGAAATACTATAATTGCATTTTTGATGTAAATAATGATCAAAATAGAGCTGTCTATCCCAGTTCTTTCGATCAATTGTATGAAATTTCATTTTTTAATACCTCCTAAAATTAATATATGATTTTAAGAGGCTAATTTATCTGCTTTCACCATTTATCTCACCCTTTCTTAAATAATTCTTTATTGGTAACACCGTATATTTATCTACCTATCTCATGAAATTTTCTTCTTGTCATCAACCATGTATCGTTCACTAGATAAGTTAGTCGTTTAGCAATTCTACTTTCAATATAGCTTACAGCAAATATACTTAACTCATATGTTCAAATAAATTGATTTATATCTGGCTTTGGAAATTTAAGCATTATTAATCTTTTCATTCTATTAAAACTGAACATTATCCTTTAATTTTATCTAAGAAATTGCATTAAACCATGTGGAAAGTCTCTAAATGGCTGTTCCAATAATTGATAGAAAACATAATAGCTATCACGTTTAGTCGTTATTACCCCTGCATCCCTAAGTTGTTTTAAATGTTTGGAGATTGCCCCCTCTGTCACTCCAATTAATCCAGCTAACTCACTAGTGGAACGTGGTTTCCCTGCTAAATATTTCAAAATTTGCAGTCTGGTGAAATCACCAACTGCCCGCAAAAATTTTATGAGGTCCTCAGGAGGAATTGGCATTGCTGCTTCAAGCTGATTTTCCATTATCGAATAATTAATACCTATTGGTTTATTACGTTTTACAAATAAATGTGGCCAAGCAAAATACGTAGGGGTTAAAAATAATTCGTCTGTTTCATCGAAATAAATGACATCTTTGGTTATTCTTCTTATTACTGCTTTATTTTCACTTGAATAAACATCGATTTCCGGAGAAAGGGTTGATAACAATTGCAATGGTCCATCCTTTAATAATGTCCGTCCCCTTAAAGATATGTCTTTTACAAAGAGTTCTTCTATCCTTGGCCATTCATCCTTCATACAGACGTTCCAAAATTCATCTAGCATTTTAATAAAACGCTTTCGGCTTTTCTCTGGATGATCCAAAAACTCATTTATCACATTTTCGGATTCAGGATACTTTTTCATGGCGATTTCAAAGAAAGCTTGTTCAGAATTTGAAATATTAAATTCATTCGCTACTTTATCGTTCATAATAATTCCAATTACTGTTCTAGAATAAAAGTCAATCGGTTTACGGACGAATTGATCAAGTTCACGTTCAAATGTAGTAAAAGAAGTATCGCCTTGATTGTCCCAAAATGTAACAATGGGTCTCTTGTAAAAAATACTAAACAATTCAATTTCTTCTTTCAGAGCTGAATTGACCTTTTTCCGTGCATTCAATACCCACGGAATATGTAAAGGATGGTGCTTGCAATCGACAAACACATGAAGAGCTAGAAGTGTTTCATGAGCAGCGGAATATCCAAAAGCAATTTGCTCCGCTGAAAAATTTGAAAAACGTAAAGTAAAGGACATCGTAAACACCTCGAACTGATTTACTTATTACTCAATAAGTAGTTTTGATTATTACCAACATCATATAATAGGTTCATATACTAAACAAATGAAAATTTAAGAGGGTGAATCAATGATGAAAATGGAATTCTCCAGTAAACATTTTACGCTTGAAGAAGTAAAAGATGGCATTTACACAGCGATAGCAAAGGACGGAGGAGGGGCTGTAGGCAATGCAGGTTTTATTGATTTAGGAGATCAAACAATTGTATTTGACACTTTTAACACACAACAAGCTGCGGAGGAATTAAAGCAAATTGCAAGAAAGATAACCGGCCAACCTATTACATGTGTGATCAATAGTCATTGGCATGGAGATCATATTCGTGGTAATCAAGTGTTCAAAGATAGCCGTATTTTTTCCAGCCATACAACATTTGAAAAAATGAAAGAGTTTCAACCTGAAAGAATTTCAAAGCAAAAAAAGGATATTGATGGTCTTTCACAATATATTATTTCATTAATAGAACAAAACTCTTCAGATGATGACATTCAGTTAGCGAATCAAATTAGCTTCTTAAAAGAAATCGAATTTTCATTGCCAACTTTAGAGCTAGTTCTGCCGCAGCAAACTTTCAAAGAGAAAATCACTTTTCATGGAACCAAAAGATGTGCAAAACTATTTACATTAGGTGGGGGACATTCCTTCTGTGATGCAATGCTTTATCTTCCCGACGATAAAGTGATTTTCATGGGGGATTTATTATTTGTTGATACACATCCATCACTATTTGAGGAATCTAATCCTGATAAATGGGTTCATATTTTAAACAAAATTACAAGCCTAGATATTGATATTGCCATTCCTGGACATGGACCAGTCGGAACAATGCACAATATTATTCAGTTAATAGATTATTTTAATAAAATACGTGAAGTTGCAACTGAAATAATTAATTTAGACGCCATAAATATACCTGCTAAATATCAAATGTGGTCTTCTCCGGATAGCTATAAACAGAGTGTAAAAATACTGAAAGATCGTTTTTTATCTATGGAGTCTAATTGATACGCAAATTTTTTATAAAAAATTCGTAATAAACGTATGAAGTCTATAATCCTTCATACGTTTTTGTACCTTTTTTTTATAACTAGACAATCTTAAAAATTAATTTTTATATCCTAATACTTTCCCAATAATATTAATTAATGCTATTTTCTTGGTTTAAACTTATACAAAACTAAAAACAAACCAATAATGAAACAAATAAATCCACCTAAACCAGCAGTTATCAATGAAAATTGTTTTGAAAAGAATAATTTCCCTATTGTTAGGAAAATTATAAACGCCCAACCAATAAGATTTATAATTCGCGTTTTTGTCATATTTTCCATTCCTGACTTTTTCTGATTTTTAATATCTTGTTAAACCTGCCTTGTTAGGAGTTACCGTTTATTTAACACATGTGATTTACTTCTTAAGAATCATAATTGCTGAGTCTATCTACCAAGCTTCCTGTTCACTCATAACCAACCAAATCCGCTAACCAAGTTAAAACCCAAATTAGGGCTACGATAACGCTATTTTCGATATTACTAGGACAGACCTTTCTACTAATGTATCACACACGCTCCCCATGCTTATCAAATAAAACAGTTCCATCCTTCATCGTAATCATTCGATTTGCCTTTGCAGCAAGCTTTGGGTCATGGGTTACGAAAAATACTCCACAACCTTCCTGTTGATTAAGCTCTTGAATCAATTCGAAGATTCTATCTCCTGTTTCTGAATCAAGATTTCCAGTAGGTTCATCAGCAAGAAGCCAATCTGGTTTGTGAACAATAGCGCGAGCAATAGCAATTCGCTGTTGCTGTCCACCCGAAAGCTGAGAAGGTAAAGAGTTTTCTTTATCAGCAAGGCCAACCTGTGCCAATACTTCTTTTGCGCGTTCCACTTTGTTATAGGAAACTTTTCGTGCAAATAATGGTGAGAGGACGTTTTCAAGGGCAGTTAAAGTAGGTAAGAGGTGAAATTGTTGAAAAATAAATCCTATATTTTCAAAACGAAAATCTGCGATACTTTTTTTATTTTTCACCATAATATCTTCCCCATCATACAAAATCTTCCCAGATGTAGGAGAATCAAGAGTTCCTAGTAAACTAAGTAATGTTGACTTGCCTGATCCAGATGGCCCAACAATCGAGGTAAACTCCCCTTTTGTAAAGTTTAAATTAATATTTTGGACAGCATTTGTCGTTATACCGTCACCTGCATAAGATTTTCCAACATCAAGACATTCTATTTTTGATGACATATTAGACCCCTCTATCTCTATAAATTTTAATTATCAATATATTCATAATATTACACAAATCAATAAATATTGTAAATATGTTACAGAGATGTTTGTAATAATGCTATTACCAATATTTGGGGATATACTTATAAAACTATCATAAGCTACCCATTACATCCTGCTAGATAAAAATTGGACGATCTTCTTCCACTTTGTTGTTATTCGGCATATCTAAGACTTGTAGAAATTTGAGGAGCTAATTTCACCTGTTCAAGAAGATCAATTGAAAATCTATTTTTAACACAAAAAAGCTCTACTCCATCATGAAGTAAAGCTTGTAGATTATTATTGTATATTCCCTTTAGTGAATATCCTTCTTTTTAAAATTCCCTCCGCGCACATCGGCAATATCTCCAAATGCCAAGAATGCTTTATCATCAAAATCCTCCACAATCGTTTTTAATTTCGCTTCTTCCAAACGGTTGATGATACAAAATATCACTTGTTTCTCATCTTCTGTAAAGGCACCTTCGCCTTTTAAATATGTAACCCCTCTTCCTAATCTCGCCAAGATGGCGTCACCAATTTCCTTATAATTATCGCTAATAATCCAAACTTGTTTCGATTGGTCCAGACCTTGAACGACGACATCAATTGTTTTCGTAGCAATAATATAGGCGATGATGGAATACATAGCCCGATTCCAGTCAAAAACAAATCCAGCAATTGCTAATATGAATACATTGACGAACATGATGATTTCTCCAACCGAAAATGGTAGCTTTTTGTTCACAAGGATAGCAAGTATTTCTGTTCCATCCATAGCACCACCAAAACGAATAACGATTCCTACTCCAGTACCAATAACCAACCCGCCAAATATGGTAGCTAATAAGATATCTTGCGTAAAAGCAGGTACTGGTGTAAATAAAGCTGTAAAAAATGATAATACTGCGATTCCGAATAAAGTGGAAATTGCGAACGTTTTTCCAATTTGTTTGCGGCCGATAAAAATGAAGGGGAGATTTAAAATGAATAAAAATACACCAAGAGGTATTCCTGTTATATGGGCTAACATAATAGAAATCCCTGTTATTCCGCCATCAATAACACTATTTGGAACTAGGAAAATTTCTAATCCAATTGCTGCAATAATTCCGCCAATTAGAATGGCGATACCACGTTGCAAAACCTTTCTTTTTTTCAATCTTTTGTGTGTATACTTCGATAATTCACTATTTGTCATTTACACTACTCCCTCTAATGATTTGGCTTTTTTCGTATAATTTGTTGTTTAAATTACATTCATATACAAACTGTTATCTGATCAACTTATGTATGTTTCATTTATAAAGATAGTATTTACTGTATAATTTTAATACTTAATACATCAAAGTATACGATAAGAGCCATTCTTATTTATTAAAATTATAACAAAAAATCCACAAACATAAAAAAATAAAGCCTTTTCCATATGAATGGAAAAGGGTTCTTACAATGGGAATCTTTCATTTAAAGATTTTCTATATTGACTAATAAGCGTTTGAATCGCCGCTTGAACTTCTTTATAACCGGTAATTCGGCATATATTGGATTTCATCCAGTCATCAATAGTCTCTTTATTTACTTGAGAAGCACTTGACTGTTTACAATAAGTCTAGGTGTACAAAAACCGCATTGGTACGCAGAGTGTGCGGTAAATCATCTAGTATTAGACTGTGGTGCAACCCTTCAATGATCATTATTTCTTTTTCGTTAATCTCAATCTCTTGTTTTTATCCAAACTGTCCTTTTGACTGCTTCTAAAGGACATTTTCTCTCTTTTTTTCCGAAACTGTCCTTTTGAACTCCTCTAAAGGACATCTTCTCTCATTATTTTCAAGAACTGTCCTTTTGAACACCTCTAAAGGACAGTTTTGACAACTATTCTATATAAACAGTCCTTTAACCAATCACATCTAGCAAAAATAACAATCTCTTAAAACACTGGTGTCAGTGGCTTTTCACCATTTAACACTTGTATGATATTTTTCGCTGTTAATTCTGCCATCGCATTTCGAGCTTCAATCGTTGCATTTCCGATATGAGGAGTCAGAACAACATTCTGCATTTGCTTTAGTTCCTCTGTAATGGACGGTTCAAATTCAAAAACGTCAAGTGCTGCACCTGCAATTATTTTATTTTGCAAAGCGGCAACAAGATCACATTCTTTAACAACAGCTCCGCGTGAAACATTTACAAGAAATGAATCCTTTTTCATCTTTTCCAATTGGCTTAACGTAATTAAGTGATGTGTGGATGCATTATATGGTACATGGATTGAAACAATGTCAGATTGGTGAAGCAGTTCATCCAACGAAACATAAGTTGCATCACATACGTCTTCTATTTCACGACTTTTGCTCCTTGGTGATGTATAAATAATATTCATTCCGAAAGCTTTTGCTCTTTTCGCAACAGCTTGTCCAATACTTCCAAGTCCAATAATTCCTAAAGTTTTATGTGATAATTCCCTTCCAAGAAAGAAAAGTGGTGCCCAGCCATTAAAACCTACAGTCCGGCAAAGTTGATCTCCTTCTGGTATTCTTCTCGTAACAGCTAAGATAATGCCTAGTGTCAATTCCGCTGTTGCCTCTGTCGATACTCCTGGTGCATTTGTAACCACAATATTGTTTTCTTTTGCATATGGAACATCAATATTATTAAATCCAGCTCCAAAGTTTGCAATGATTTTTAAGTTTTTTGCTTTTTCAAGGACAGTTCTTGTAACAGGAGTGGATAGCGGACAAAGAAGTGCATCTGCATACACTATTTTTTCTCCTAATTCTTCTTGCGTTATAAGCTCCGTTCCTTTGTAAATTTCAACTTCATGTTCTTTTAATAAATCATATCCGATTTTCGGTATTTCCCCTGATATATAAATTTTCACCATGTTCCACCCTTTTCTCATTAAAAAAACCGCAAAAAAATGCGGTATTTTTTAACTATAATAGTAACGTTTTCACAAATCCTTATCAATAAATTGTATTAGAACTTTTTCACTTTTATCGGGCTAATCATAAGAATAGCTAGAATTAAAACAATCCAGGTATTTGTATACATGAAAAACTCCATTCCTGCAACAATTAATCCTGCTAGTGTGATGGGGATGCCGATAAAATGGCCAACTGTAGGTTTTGCACTGAATCGAGCCAGTCTTAACGATCCAAATATTGGAAAAAGAATAAAAGCTATCTGAGTAAAAATAGAATGGGGTGTTATCGAATGAAAAATGATAGCTGGAGCTACTCCAAAGCTTACCACATCTGCAAGAGAATCAAGTTCAACTCCAAATTCACTGTTAACTTTAAGCTTGCGAGCTACTCGCCCATCAAATAAATCTAAAAATGCAGCCAAATAAATAACTAAAGCAGCTTCACTTGTAAACCCTTCCATATTCAAAGTGATTGCGCTGACTCCGCAAATTAAATTGCCTATCGTAAATAAATTTGGCAGCGACCTTAATATCAATTGAAACAAAACGGTACCACCTTTCCTACAAAACAGCTACGTACTACTATTGTTCTATGATGTTCAGTATTGTATTCACCAGCAAAATAAATTCGAATGATTTAAGTAACAATAAAAGTGTAAGAAATATTAAAAAGGGGTTCTTGTCTTTGGAGAAAAAAAATAAATTATTATCATCTGAAAAAATCCTCTTTATCCTTAAAATGGCATTAGGGTCCGGAATAGCTTGGCAAATCTCTGATTGGACAGGTTCGAAGTATCCTTATTTATCAACACTTTCCGTTATTTTATGTCTGCAAGCAACTATTCTTAATTCTGTCCGTTTCTCTGTATCACGAATGATTGGAACCATCTTTGGAGTGGCATTTACCATTTTCTTATATGCAGAATTGCCTTTGAATGGTTGGAGCATTGCATTTATCTTGTTAATTTGTACAGCGCTATCTCTTTTTTTTGGTGCAAATATCACATCAATTCATCAAATTGCCTTATCAACGATTCTCATTCTCGTATTTACTCCTAAATTACATGGGTATGGAATGTATCGTGTTTTCGATACAATTATTGGTATTATTGTAGCAATCCTTATTCACGCATTAATATTGCCGCCAAACTTTACTTCTATTGCTAATGAATCTTTTCAAACTGTGAAGAACTTGCTCGTCAAAAAATTAGAGGGGCTTGCTGTCTGGATAGAAAATGGGGTAAGTAACGATAATTTTTTTCAAGCAGAAATGAATGGTATGGTATGGAATCAACTTCAAGATGCTTTTCAAAATGTTAATAAGGCAGAAAATAGTTTGCGTTTTAACCTTTTTAAGAGAAATAGTAAAAGAGAACTTGAAATAATCAAAGCAAATCTAACTATTTTAAGGAAGGAATTCACAATTATTGAACAGTTTTATGAAAATATTCTGCAGTGGAATGCGCAGGAAACTATATCAAAACAAGATGCTCAGCATTGGGCAGCTAACTTTTTACAATTAGCTTGTTCTTTAAAAAAGTGGCAACCTGAGATTCATATAAATAATGTTAAATATTCGACTATTTACCATCAGATTCTTGAAATAGAAGCTAACAGATTTTTACAAAATATTAAAACAAGTGAATAAAAAAAAGCTAACACTTTGTAAGTGTCAGCTCATCCATCTTATTTAACTATTCGAAGCTTTATTTTTAAATTGTTCATAACTAGTTTGCAATTCTTGCAGACGGCGTTTTCCATCTTCACGATTGCGGACATTTTCTTCCTCGATGGAACGTGTTTCCTCCAACCCTTTCATTATTATGCTCCATGTCTCTTCAATCGTTTCTATTTTAATACTGGAACCTCCAGCAAGACGTGCAATTTCTGCAGATTGTGACGAAACATTTTGTGCATTTCTTATCAGCATTTCATTCGTTCTTCTATCTAACTCACTCATGGAATCTGCAACAAGTTTTTGTCGTTTTGCTGCTATAGCGTTAATTAACCCTGTTTTAAAAATAGGAATTGTCGTGACAAATGCGGAATTAATTTTTCCGATAAGCTTTGTATTCCCTCGTTGCAGCATCCTGATTTGTGGAGCTGATTGAAAGGCTACTTGCTTCGCCATTTCTAAATCGTAAGCACGCTGTTCCAATAGCTCAACAGCATTACGAACAGAATCTAATTCCATTTGAGCAAGCTGATCCATATTAGTAGCGCGGCTTTCCAGTTGTGGAAGTACGTTATTCCTGATATCCTCGATTTTCATTTCTGCAGCTACAATATACTTTTCCAACTGCATGTAATAATTAAAATTCTCTTCGTATAATTGTTCCAATGTTACGGTAGAATTTTTCATTTCAGTTTCATATTTTTTGATTTCTACATATACCTTGTCAATTTCGCCGCCCATAGTTTGATACTTCGCCATTATTTTCTCGATGAATTTTTTGCCTTTTCCAAACATCTTAGAGAAAAGACCCTTATCCTCTACAAAGTCCTTGCTGTCAAACTTGTCCATAATTTTGCCTAAGTGCTTTAACAAGGCGCTTGATTCTTCCATACTGCTTGATTTAATCGTGTTTAACACTCGACCGGAAAAGGCAGATATTTGATTTGCTGGTTCTTTTCCAAATTCTAGTAAGGCAAGCTGGTCTTTCGTGTCAATCTCTTGAGCTAAATGAAGGACCTCAGAATCATTCCGTAATTGTAATTTCAAATCGTTTGGATTTTGCAGTGCCTCTTCCTTTTTTTCGAGATTTAGAGCTTGTAATTCATTCACATTTACTGACATTCTATTTTCCCCTTTTTCTAAAATAATTTATGAATAAATTTTTTAATCATAGCACTTGGTTTATGACGATGCTTTTCAATATCCTCGTCAAAACTAACTCCCTCTAGCCAATGAGCATCAAAAAGAGACGAATCGATAAATAATTCGATATCATTTTGTCCAGTAGGATTATAAAGTAAAATATCTATTCCCAGCTCATTTAACAATAAAAGCATCGCTGCATCACTTCGGGATAGTTCTCCACTGTTTCCATTATTATATATCACGATTCTTGGAACCGTCTGTGAATAATCAAATTGTTGAAGCAGTTTTATTATTTCTTCAGGTAGCTCCATTACAGCAGAAAACATAAATAGTTTTAATTGTTCCTCTGTCTCATGCTCCAATTTGGTAAGTCTAGATTTATCTACATATCGCGAAATTGCTGAAGCCAGTCCAAGCTGTAGCCCCTCCGGCATTTGCTTGTATCTCCACCAATTCCCTTTTACCATTTTCATAGGGTCTAATTTCCCATCGGATAATGCATTTTGAAAATGATATAACTGATTTCCTTTTACCGGTTTTGTAATTGGAAAACTTGTATGTACAGATACTAACTCATAATCCGTTACTTCTTGCGCTCTGCTCCAATATTCCTTTTGATTAGTTGATATCCCTAATACTTTTGCAAAAATGCTGGGAATATAAACCGTTTCATTTTTCACTTCAAAGCTTGGCCGTATAAAAGCTTTTTCTCTCATAATAAGAAAAATTTCATCATACGTTGTTTTAAGTGTGATTGAATGCGGTTTATAGGAACGAAATTGCCATGGTCTGTATAATAATGAGTTATCTGAATGAAGCACCCTTTCCATTTCTTGAGAAGCTTTTTTGGCAACTGTTGATTTCCTTAACGGCTTCTCCTCCGGAAATGGCATTAACGGCTTAACAGAAGGATATGTATACACACTAATGGACTCATCTTTGAAATCCATTAAAACATCCTTTCCATCTGGATGAAAAAGCAACACATCATATCCTAATAAAATCAAAAAGTATAAAAAATAACTCTGGCTTTTAGTAGTATCCCCATACCACAAAATTCTCGGGACGCACCTTTTTAAATCCATGTCTTTAACCCACAGATTGATATGATTCCATGACCATTTTACAGTATCTACAATCAATCTGCGAAAATCAGGATGCAATAAATCAGGATGATTACTCTGGAATATTTGCAGAAGTTGAATGTAGGCAGACCTATAATGTCTGTACCAATCCCCTTTGTCTTTTAATGGAAGCAGTCTTTCCCCCTCCATGAATGCTACAAATCGGTTTATAGACAATCCTTTTTGATCATGATGAATATTCATGATCCTTTGGATAGATTGAAACATATCATTGGAGATAGCCTTGTCCAACTCCTTATCCAAATGATGAACTGGAGACTCCGATTCATGTACAAGCATATATAAAAATTCAAGATAATCCTCTTCATCCATAGGACAGCCCATAAATTTTCCCGTTACTTGTATATATTTGACTTGGTCGTCAGTGTCTAAATACTGACCTCTTTCAGATAAAGGGAGGCCAAATAAACTTTGCCAATCGTGTTGTTTAAGGTCAATCTTTATTGGATGAATGTTCACAGCAAGCCCATTCCTTTCAAAAAATCCATATATCAAATTAAAAATTTCAGTAGCATGTCTGTATAATACTTTTCATTTAGACGCATACTAATAAAATATAGACTATTTTGGAGGTCTATTTGTATGTTCAAATACAAAGTCAACCAGAAGATCACAGAAGAAGTAAAAGGATTGGTAAACGAAATGTTTCAATTTAAAATCCTTTTGTTTTTTGAGTTCGTCGGATTTTCCTTATTATTTTCATTTGTAACAGAAACATTGATTAGTCCAAAACCCAACTTCTTTCTTGTATTTTTCCCATTTCTCTTCACCGTTTCACTTCTATACTGGATTACGAAAACTATTAAAGTAAAAAAGTAACCTAGTTTAAATTACTGATTTTATGATCCCGCAGCAGGAGTAGGACATCTCTTGATACTCTTCAATCGGTACCCCACGTTCCTTTGCCAATAATAAAATATGGGTTACATTTTTATCCATTATATCACGAACAAGTATTTTCCAAGGTACCCTTCTTAACAAAACTCTCGTTGTTTCCCCTACTCCTGGTTTTATTAGATTCATATTCTCTATGTCAAACCATTTTTGAATATACTGTACATCCTTTAATCCCTTCCAATTTGATTCATCCATAATGCAAGTAGAAAGTGTTTCATTTCTTAAGATAGAATCAAATTGTTTCGAAATTTCATCTACATAATAATTTGAAACATCATGTTGATAAAGATTCTTATAAAATTTCGCACCGTGAAAATCAATATCGCTTAGAAGTTCTCGATTTAAAACTGTTCTGCTTATTAAGCCTGATACCGTTGCATTTAAACAAGCATTCGGAATTAGAAAATCTTCTCTCGTCCCATAAATATTGGCGCAATGCCCCGGGTCGGCTAAAACAGCTAAAGAAGTAGATATATTCGTTTGGTCGGCTTGATTGATTTTTTGTATCGATTTATCAAGTTCCAGTTTTATTGCTCCTTTACCAGTCCAGCCATCAATAAATTGAAATTCATAGTCAGGATAACTCTTTCTGAGGTACCTAATGGCATTTTCATCAATGCCACGCCCTCTAATAATCGAAATACTATAATGCGGTAATGAAATTCGGTACTTCGCAAAAATATATCTTTTCACTAATATCCCAATTGGTGTTCCTGCCCTTGCTAATGAAACCAAAAGAGTTGTCATCCCTTTTTCTCTTATGATTTGTTCCGCAATAATCTGTACAGCCCCGGCAATTTTCTCTTTATAAGCATGCAATGATGCTAAGAAGAGATTCTTATATTCCTTAGAAGGTTCATATTCAATTGGAAGCATTTCAGAATAATGCTTTCCACCCTGAATCTTTTCTTCCCTATCTAATGTGGATGTCTCATACATTTTATCGCTAATATCTTTAAGCAAAAAAATGACATCATCATTGGAGTAGGTTCCAAAAGGTTTAGTGTGAACCATTTGCATGAACAACATCATCCTTTCTTGTGCTTAAAGTAACAACAAAAACATTCGGTAAAAGAAGAGCTAATTGATTTATAAGCGGTGCCATTTCCCCTTCAACAAGCTCTCTTTCAAAAAAGACAAATACCTCACTATAAAGGTTCTGCTCAATTTGATAAAAATAATTTTGAATAGAATGATCTTCTGGACAAGGAAATGTGTATTTACTCTGTATCAAATAATCCTCGTTACGAGAAACAAATATCGGGCTTCTCGTTGTTGATTGAAAATAAACCTCTTTGCCCATTAGCGCTGCAATTTTCATAGGCAGATACATCAGTTCACCATTTCCTAAGCAAAGCGTTTTCCCACCGGACCGAAATGGAACTAGTTTTTGAGCAATTGAATGTATATATTGGTTAAACTCTTCATTTTCTGAACTATCCAATCCGAACCTTCCTGTTTGCCACAAATAATTTGCGGTTGATGAATAGTTATAAAATGGAGAGGAAGATGTATTTATATCAGATAAATCGATCGGAACAATCTTGCCAATTGTTTCTGATCGTAGTTTATGAAGTTCTTCCTTTATAGTTTCGTCTTTACAATCTACATATATCTCTCCGCTGATTAAGGATACTACATTAATCTCGATTCCTAATTTGTTTTCCATTCGATGAAATTGATCAATACTTTCTTGCTTTCGCCAATCTAATAAGGTAAGAATTGTATAGCTTTTACGAGGAAATTTATTTTGGATAGATTGAATAATGTTTAAAACGGTATTTCCAGTAGTAAGCTCATCATCAATGAATACAATAGGATTCTGATTTTCAATTTGGCCAGGTTCAATATAGCAATAGTGTGAGGTTGCATGTGAATGCTCCTCTTCAAAATGAATGATTGATTCCTTATTTTCGATCTTCTCTCTTGTAGTATGAATGAAAAAGGCATTTTGGAAGTTTTCAAATACACCATGTCCTAAAGCAGTAGCTGTTTCTGCAAATCCGATAAATATTGTTCTTTGTGGTAGCTCATAAGGTTTTATCTCAAATTTAGAATCAAATTGAGTGATAGATTTTAAAAAGCCATTTCGCTTCAACGCAAATTGTTCGTCCTCTATATGTAAAACTTCCTGCATATATTTACTAGCCAACAAGGAGCTGGCAAGTATAGGAGTTATCGGATTTACGGGAAGATGCTTGCCAAGGACCTTGCTGACAAATAAAAATGATCTTTTTTTATTAATTCTAGCAGCCATTTGGAATAAGGTTTCGGGAGATATTTCAAAATCATTCCTTGATATTTTTACATTTATGGATAAATTATTTAGTATTTTATAAGTGTACTCGTTCACTAAACTGGAGGAGTTGGATAAAACTTTGCTGCTCATGTAACACCCCGTATACTTTAGATTTCAACAATATTTTCTTCGCCCAATGATAATGTGGCTTTACTTCATTCATTTTGTTATGAAACTCGCTGGAAATAACCCCATTATGAGAATGCAAATTATTCAAAATGGAAACGGAATCCATGTACTCTTCATGTGTAACAACATTTAATGCATGGACTAGTTTAATATGTGAGGGATGAATAATTGTTTTTCCGACCATTCCGTTGCTTTTATCAAGGAGAATTTCCTGAATAAAAGCATCATGGTATTCATTATCGATAGGAAAGGAGAACTCTAATCGATTTCTGCCATTAGTATTATTGGGTTTCATATTGAGACCAGAAGATTGAAAATACTCCCAAACGGGGCCAGAAACAACATACTCTTGATCCATTCTTCCAAAAATATTAATAATATCTGCAATACAATCACGAATAACCGCAATATCATAAATTGCAGTATTACAGTCTCTCCTAATTCCAAAAAGACCAGAAAAATCGGTTGCACCTATCCTAATATTTAGAATCATTTCATCATATAAATCGAGCAATTTTTTTATATCTAGCAGTGTTTCCATTCTTGATTCTTTATAAATTACCTCTTTTGTCTCTAAAATTGGTAATGCATAAAGAGATAAACCATATGTATTATTTACCATTACGATTTGTTCAAGAAATTCCTTGCCATTTTCGATATTAAACTTTGGTAATACAAATCCACTTATAAGGGTAGAAGCTGCCCCAAGATCCTCTACAAGCTTTTTGATTTGCACTGGATTTCTAACCCGAATAAAAATAAGTGGAAGATGACATCGAGAAAATTGCATATTATGGATTGCTGTATAAAGCGTTTGCAATTGGACAACACTATTAACTTCCGCAAAAACAACCTCATGGTCGCTTATAGAATCTTCTAAGCAAATAATTATAGAAGTAAGTCCTGCATAATTTCCTCTCAAAAATTTACCAGTTAGGATATCATTAGAAATTTGTGTTCTTGTTCCAGGCATATATAGGGTTGCGCCAAGAGCGTTAGCCAGTATTTCCTTTGGTGAATCCTTTGTCCAACTTTCAGGAGAGACTTGAAAGATAGACTTGAATTGATCATCTGAAAGATATTGAAAATGTCTCAATGTAAACTCTCCTATTCTAGTAATATCCTCACTGGTAATAAGAAATCCGCTAGCCCATAGGCATTAGAACTAGACAAGACTAATCTTGTGGAATAATTAATATTTTAAATAACTTATTCTTTCATAATATTTAAATAAGGGATAAAATTTCTTTTATCCCTTTCAAATCTATCAAGGTTGTCTATTTCAAATTACTAAGAAAACAATTATTTGTTTTCCCCTTCTATTGGTTTTCTCTTAAGAAAATGCACAACAAATGTGGCAAGGAAAATGACAACAAGTATGCTAAAGAAGATGATTTCATTTACATCGAAACCAAATGCTGCAGCAACCATTTTGATACCAATAATGGCGATTAATACAAAGGCTGTAGTTTCAAATTCAGGAAATTTCTCAATTAATTTAAGGAATAATTGTGCGACTCCACGCATCATTAGTACTCCTAAAATTCCACCAAGGAATAATACCCATACTTTATTAGATAAACCAAAAGCAGCAATAACACTATCGATGCTGAAGGTAATATCCATTAATTCGACTAAAAGGACAGTCTTCCAAAATCCGTAGCCTTTGTTTTTGACTCCGTCTTCTTCCTCTTCCTTTTTGATTAAGTTCTTTAATGATAACCATAAAAGGTATAAACCACCTATAACCTTAATCCAAGTGAACTTAATAAGAAATACACCTAATCCGATGGAAATAAACCGGAAAAGATAAGCACCTAAGATACCATAAAATAATGCTTTCTTTTGTTGTTTCTTAGGCAAGTGTTTTACCATTACGGCGAGAACTAATGCATTATCTGCTGATAACAATCCTTCTAAAATAATTAAACTGAAAATAACCCCCCAACTAGCGGGATTAGAAAGTTCAGATGTTATGGCATGCAATGAAAAGAACTCACCGTAATTGTGAAATAAATCATGAAAAAATTGTGTCATTTATTTTTACTACTCCTCTGAAATACTTCCCTTATTTAAACTGCTGTTTTTAAACTGTTAAACCGTAGTTTCGGCATAATGCAGCTAATCCGCCTGAGAACCCGCTGCCAATGGCATTGAATTTCCATTCCCCTTGATGTTTATAAAGTTCACAAACCACTACGGCTGTTTCAATAGAGAAGTCCTCTCCTAAATCAAAGCGGAGAATTTCTTGATCATTTTCAGGATTTACAACCCTTACAAAGGCATTGGAAACTTGTCCGAAATTTTGACTGCGTTCTTCTGCCTCATGGATGGTAACAGTAATACCTATCTTTTCAACATGTTGTGACAGCTTTGGAAAATTGATGATAATTTGTTCATCATCTCCTTCACCCTCACCTGTACGGTTATCACCTGTATGCTCCACACCGCCATCAGGACTTTTCAGATTATTATAGAAAATAAAATCAAGGTCATTTATTACCTTTCCATCTGCATCGGCTAAAAATGCTGAAGCGTCAAGATCAAAATCATGACCTCCATTGTATTTATTTGTGTCCCAGCCTAATCCAATGATTGCTTTCGTAAGTCCTGGATTTGTTTTTGTTAAATCGATTCTTTGCCCTTTGGATAGTACGATTCCCATGATATCACCTCAAAAAGTTTAGTAGATTTATTGAACATCTAAGCCAAAATCTCTAACAAGCGCTGCCAATCCACCCTGGTAGCCGCTGCCAATAGCATTAAATTTCCACTCTCCATTATGACGATATAATTCCCCAACAACAACAGCAGTTTCAATAGAGAAATCTTCGCCTAAATCGTAGCGAATTAATTCTTCACCAGTTGCTTCATTTACGATACGTACAAACGCATTGGAAACCTGTCCAAAATTTTGGTTGCGCGCGTCTGCTTCATGGATGGTGATTGTAAATGCGATTTTATGAATATTGCTTGGTACTTGAACAAGATTAACGGAAATGGTCTCATCATCTCCTTCACCTGCTCCTGTACGATTATCTCCATTGTGAGTAACAGAACCATTGCCGCCTTTTAAATTATTAAAGAATACAAAATCTATTTCAGATGAGCATTTACCATCTGCATTAAGTAAAAAAACAGAGGCGTCCAAATCAAAATCATTGCCACCGTCATATTTGTTTACATCCCAGCCCAATCCTACAATAATGTTTTGAAGTCCTGGATTTGTTTTCGTTAAATCTACCTTCTGACCTTTTGCTAAGCTGATTGCCATTTCCATAACTTCCTTTCAATTATTAATCTATTATGTTTCGTAAAAACATTAAACAAGTTTATTTGCTATTTCACCAATGGAACCATCCCTTGTAGCTTGTCCAATCGCATTAAATTTCCATTCTCCATTATGGCGATAAATTTCTCCTGGAATAAGTGCTGTATATCCACTGTAATTCTCAGTTAAGTTAAAATGTGCAAGCTCTACATTTGTTTTATTATCTTCAATTCGAATAAATGCATTTTCAATCATTCCAAAGTCTTGTCTTTTTTGAACTGCTTGATATATATTAACGACAAATTGAAGAGAGTGAATTCTCGAAGGGATTTTATGTAAATCTATTAAAATTTGTTCATCATCACCATCGCCATCACCTGTAAGATTATCACCAGTATGGCGAATACTTCCACATTGACTTGTCAAGTTACCGAAATAGACAACATCATGTTTGCTTTCTAGTTTTCCTGCTTCATTTAACATTATTACAGATGCGTCACAATCAATATCTGGTGTTCTCATGCCAAAAAATCCTTTTTTCTTCACCGGATCCCAGCCAAGACCAATTAATAATGAACTTAAACCTACGTTTCCTTTTGTTAAATCAATTTTTTGACCTTTTGCTAAAGAAATAGCCAACAGAATCACTCCTTATGTACTTTTTTCGACATTATACTATTTATATTTTACTTTATTCATAGACAATTTCCAATTAAAATACCTTAATGAAAGATTTGGTATTTGTTTTGTTAGAAAAATTGGGTTTCCTGTATTTTTTATTACGAATATCAAGAATAAAAAGTTTCACATGTTCATTATTAATCTTTAACCGAACTAAAAATTAAGGCAGAATTATGTCCGCCAAAACCAAGTGCATTGCTAAGTACTTTTTTTACATCTTTTTTTCTAGCAATATTTGGAACATAATCTAAATCGCACTCTGGATCTTTATTTTCCAAATGAATCGTTGGTGGAATAATTCCGTTTCGAATCGTCATTAACGAGAAGATTGCCTCTACTGCTCCAGCTGCACCCATCATGTGACCAGTCATAGATTTTGTAGAACTTATCGGAATATTATAAGCGTTTTCTCCAAATAATTTTTTTATCGCAGCAGTTTCCGTTTTATCATTGTTTTTAGTACTTGTTCCATGTGCATTTATGTAATCAATTTCTTCTTTTCGTAATCTAGCGTCTTTTAATGCCAATTCCATTACCTTGATGCTCCCTTCTCCACCTGGAGCTGGGCTAGTTATATGGTGCGCATCGCTATTTGTGGCATATCCAATAATTTCTCCATAAATATCAGCATTCCTCTTTATTGCTGAATCAAGGGTTTCTAAGAGAAGAGCACCCGCACCCTCTCCCATTACAAGACCATCTCTATTAGCATCAAATGGTCGACAAGCAGATTCAGGGTCTGGATTGTTAGATATAGCCCCCATAGCACAGAAAGCTCCAATACCAAGCGGTGTAATAGATGCCTCAGCTCCGCCAACGATCATCATTTCTGCATCTCCTCTTTGAATGGCCCTATATCCGTCGCCAATCGCATTCGAACTTGATGCACATGAAAGAACCACACAATTATTATATCCTTTTGCACCAAGGGTAATGGCAACTTGACTAGAAGCCATATTACTAATCACCATCGTTGTAGAAAAAGGGTATAAGTTTTGATATCCACCAGTAATTAAACTCTGATAGCTTTCCTCAAAACTTTCGATGCCTCCTATCGCCGTACCAAAACATACTCCTATTTTTTCTGGTAAGACATCCTTTCCAATAGTCAAGTTCGCATTCTTTACAGCCATAATAGAAGAAGCAACTGCATATTTTGTAAAGCGATCCATTCGATGCCTTTCATTTACCTTCATATAATTGGATAAATCGAATTCTTTAACCTCTGCCGCAGTTTTTGCAGATAAATTAGTTGCATCAAATCTAGATAAATATCCAATCCCTGATTTACCATTTATTGCTGAATTCCATATTTCTTCT
The DNA here is from genome assembly GCF_058781025.1 of Heyndrickxia sp. FW510-T9. Taxonomy (NCBI): domain Bacteria; kingdom Bacillati; phylum Bacillota; class Bacilli; order Caryophanales; family Bacillaceae; genus Heyndrickxia; species Heyndrickxia sp. FW510-T9. Next base: position 43,557 of record NZ_JBYSWK010000022.1, read on the forward strand.
AGATGATTTCCTATAGGTGTAACTGCTCCTAATCCTGTTACAACAACCCTCTTCATAAATTTGCAGTCCTCCTGTCTATCATAATTCTTATTTTTTGTATAATTTCGACATATATTTGCAAAAACCTCCAATATTTACTAAATCACTTCGTAAAAAAATCCAAATTGACAACTCTGTCAATTTGGATTTTTTTCTTATTTACTGAAAATACTAGTGCCCGCCTAGATATGCACTTTTCACTTGATCACTTGAATTTAATTCTTCCGCTGTACCAGAAAGAACGACTCTCCCTGTTTCAATAACATATGCTCGGTTCGCAATCGATAATGCCATATTAGCATTTTGCTCTACTAGTAAAATAGTTGTACCAGCTTGGCTTATCTCCTCAATGATCCTAAAAATGGTTTTCACTAGTAATGGTGCTAATCCCATAGATGGTTCGTCCAATAACAGGAGGCGAGGTTTTGCCATTAGCGCCCTTCCCATCGCTAGCATTTGCTGCTCACCACCTGATAATGTTCCGGCAGACTGTTTCTTACGTTCATTAAGCCTTGGAAATAATTGATATACTTTTTCAAGATCTTTTCGTATGTCTACTTTATCTTTTCTTAAAAATGCCCCTAGTTCCAAATTTTCCATTACAGTCATATTAGCAAAAATCCGTCTACCTTCAGGTACATGAGAAATGCCTTGCTTCACAATTGCTTGAGCAGCCTTACCTTTTATGGATTTTTTCTCATATAATATTTCACCATTTTTGGGCTTTATTAAACCAGATATAGTTTTCAATAGAGTACTTTTTCCGGCACCATTTGCTCCAATTAATGTTACAATCTCCCCTTGATTAATTTCCAATGATACTCCTTTTAATGCATGAATATTCCCATAAAAGACATCTATATTTTCAACTTTTAGCATTATGAGACCTCCTCGCCTAGGTATGCTTCAATAACTTTTGGATTGTTTCTAATTTCAGACGGAGATCCCTCAGCAATCAGCTGTCCATGATCAAGTACATATATTCTTTCACAAACTCCCATAACTAGCTGCATGTCATGCTCAATTAGTAATACAGTTAAATCAAATTTTTCACGTATAAAGCCGATTAAATTCATTAATTCTTCTGTTTCATACGGATTCATGCCCGCAGCGGGCTCATCTAATAATAAAAGCTTAGGCTGAGTAGCAAGAGCACGTGCAATTTCCAATCGCCTCTGCTGCCCATAAGGTAAATTCTTTGCTTTTTCATGGATATATCTTTCAAGCTTAAATATTTTCAAAAAGTCAATCGCTTTTTCTTCCATTTCTTTTTCACCAGCAAAATAGGATGGGAGTCGAAAGATGGAACTTAGAATCCCATGTTTTGAATTGGCATGGTAGGCAACCTTGACATTATCAAGAACAGATAGCTCATTAAATAGACGGATATTTTGAAAGGTACGACTAATTCCTCTTCTAGTAATTTGATATGGTGCTTGACCATTTAATCTTTTTCCATCAAGAAAAATATTTCCTTCTGTAGGAATATACACACCTGTTAAAAGATTGAAAAATGTCGTTTTCCCAGCGCCATTAGGTCCAATTAGTCCTACTAATTCCCCTTTTTTAATCTCTACATTTGTATTTGAAACAGCTTTTAAGCCACCAAATTGTATCCCTACATTTTCAACCTTAAGCAACATTTTGTTTTCCATCATGCTTCCCTCCATTTGATGGCTTTCCTTTTTTGAAGAAGGAAGTAATCTCTTTTGTACCTAATAATCCTTGTGGACGGAAAAGCATCATTAGAATTAATACTAGAGAGTAAATAATCATTCTTGTTTCTGGGTAATCTTGAAGGAAAGTAGAAACTATGCTTAATAATATTGCCGCAATCACTGATCCTGATAAACTTCCTAAACCACCTAAAACGACAATAATTAAAATATCGAATGACTTCATGAATCCGAATGATCCAGGCGAAATTATATAAAAAGTATGGGCATATAATCCTCCGGCAGCACCAGCAAAAAAGGCGCCAATTACAAATGCCATTACTTTATAGTAAGTGGTGTTAATCCCCATTGCATCCGCCGCTATCTCATTTTCACGAATGGATATACATGCTCTGCCATGTGTAGAGTTAGTAAAATTAAGAATAACCAATATCGATATAACCATACACCAAAATGCCCATGGCCAAGTAGTTAAATTATCGACCATCATTCCACTTGCACCACCGACATACTTAATATTCAGTAAAGTGATGCGGACAATTTCTCCAAATCCAAGAGTGGCAATAGCTAAATAATCCCCTTTTAATCGTAAGCTGGGAATACCAATTATTAAACCGGCTATGGCAGCAGCAATTCCGCCAATTAATAATGAAAGTGCAAATGGTAAATGTAATTTCATCGTAATAATAGCTGCTGCGTATGCACCTATTGCAAGAAAACCGGCATGACCAATGGAAAACTGCCCCGTTATTCCAATTATTAAGTGTAGGCTGACAGCTAAAATAATATTAATGACGATAACATATAAGGTATTGATATAATAATCATTAATGAACTGGCCGGAAATTAAGAACTGTAAGATTGCAAAGACGATAATTGCTGCTATTATATTAATATAAAACCCTTTAAACTGTTTTACTTTCAGCATAAATACGTCTCCTTTCTATACTTTTTCCCTCATATTTTTACCAAATAATCCTGATGGACGGAAAATTAATATAAGAATTAAGACGATGAATGCAGCCCCATCTCGCCATAACGAAAATCCAAATGCACTGACAATTGCTTCAATTACTCCAAGCAAAATACCGCCAACCATTGCACCTGGAATGATACCTATGCCTCCGAGAACTGCTGCGACAAATGCTTTAATTCCCGGAATCATTCCCATTAATGGCTCAATTTTAATGTAATAAATACCAAATATAACACCTGCGGCACCTGCTAGTGCAGAACCAATAGCAAATGTTGCGGATATCGTTCTATCCACATTTATCCCCATCAATTTAGCTGCTTCCACATCAAGAGAGACGGCACGCATTGCTTTCCCTGTTTTTGTTTTATGAACAATAAATTGAAGAATAATCATAAGTACGATAGATGTAACAAGGATTAAAATAGATTGACTGCTAATACTTACTCCAAAAATGTCATATGTTTTATTAGGAAGTACGTTCTGTGGATATGCCTCAGGCTGTGCTCCGTGAATATAGACCATTCCATACTCAATAAATAAAGAAACACCAATTGCCGTAATTAAAGCAGCAATCCTCGTTGCATTACGTAATGGTTTGTAGGCAATTCGCTCAATTAAAACTCCAAAAATCGCACAAACAAGCATGGATAACAGCAATGCAGGCAGAAAACCTAAATGTAAAAATGTAATAGAATAAAAACCTATAAAGGAACCTACCATGAAAACATCCCCATGGGCAAAATTAATCAATTTAACGATTCCATACACCATCGTATAACCGAGCGCGATTAGCGCATATATACTTCCGAGAGATATACCATTTACTAATTGTTGTATGAATTCCATTTTCGCACTCTCCTTGTATATCATTTTCCACCAATGTGTTAAAACTTTAATAGGGGGACAAGTCCCCCTATTAAGCGGTATTTTCTTATGGATTTACTTTTGCTTTAAATTGTTGCTTTCCGTCAACATATTCAAGGATAACAGCAGATTTAACCGGGTTATGTTTATCGTCAAATGTAAATGTTCCGGTTACTAGCTGCAAATCTTTAGTCTCTTCAAGGGCTTTTTTAATTTTAACTGGATCGCCGCTACCTGCACGCTTAATAGCATCTGCAATTAAATAAAGGGAATCGTAACCAAGGGCGTTAAATCCGTCTGGTTCCCCGCCATATTTATCTTTAAATGCTTTTACGAAATCTTGTACCTTTTGATCTTCCGTATTTTCTGAAGAATAGTGATTAGTGATGAAGGTATTATTAAGTGCCTTTGCCCCAGCAATTTCCACTAATTTTGGAGAATCCCAACCATCACCACCCATAATTGGTACAGTAATACCTAGATCACGGGCTTGTTTTACAATTAGACCTACCTCTTCATAGTAACCAGGTACAAAGATTACTTCCGGATTTTTTGCTTTAATACGTGTAAGCTGTGCTCTAAAATCGGTATCTTTTGCTAAATATGCCTCTTCACTTACAACGGAACCGCCATTTTTGATGAAGGTATCTTTGAAGTTACTTGCAAGGCCCTTCGCATAGTCACTCGCACTGTCAATTAAGATTGCTCCATTTTTAGCGTTTAAATTGTTACTAGCGAAATTTGCTGATACAATCCCCTGAAAAGGATCGATGAAACAAGTTCTAAATACAAATTCGTTTAATTTTCCATTATCAAATGTTACATTTGAGGCAGTACCAGATGTTGTAATAAGTGGAACTTTCTTATCATCTACAATTTTAACTTGTGCCAATGTATCTCCACTTGTTGCGGCACCAATAATTGCAGACACTTTATTTTGACTTATTAATTTAAGTGCAGCACTTGTTGCTTCCTGTTGATCTGATTTATTATCGACTTTTACAATTTTTAACTTTTTCCCGTTAATACCTTTTTTATTGATTTCTTCGAGTGCAAGTGCAATCCCTTTGTCAGCTGATTGTCCATATGAAGCAACTTGCCCAGACAGCTCAAGATTTTCACCAATTAAGATCGTATTGGAATCTTTTCCAGATCCTCCCGATGTTGAGGTTCCACAGCCAGCAATGACACCTGTTGACAGCAATAATGACAACATAATTCCTGCAATTTTTTTGTTTTTCATCTTCTGCCCCCCACTTTTTTTAATAATAAACGATATAAAGTATTAACCTCTTTAAATATTATTATTTTCGACTATTTTGATAAACAATAATATTCTGAAAATATTGTACATAATATTTCATTTCCCGTCTATACTATCCGTAGAAAAAGTTCAAAAAATACTAAATTTATTAAAAATAATTCTATCTAATAATAAAAGACTATGATGAATGACCTCTTACAGATTTGTTATAGAAGTGTTTACATACCTAACTTCATTTCACTGTGATTCATTGAAAAAATATTGTATAGTCAAAGAGAGGGAACATTTTAATTATTGTAAATGTTCTTCCGTTTCATTTGCAATTTCTAAAAGTAATGAAATAATATTTTAAAATTTGAAAGCATTACTGTTAAATTAGGAGGAAAAAAATGAATTGGATAGATATATCACAACCATTAACAAATAATATTGCCGTTTGGCCAGGTGATACTCCATTTTCATATGTTGTTGAGGTTACAAAAGAACATAGTGGATCGGTAAATATAGGGAAGGTCACCATGAGCATTCATACTGGCACACATATTGACGCCCCTTTTCACTTTGATAATAACGGGGGAAAAGTGAAAGATTTAGATATATCTATTTATGTAGGAAATGCCAGAATCATAGATGTTACCCATCTACATACGATTGGAGCAAAAGAACTTGAACAGTATGACTTAGACGGAGTATGCAGGTTGCTGTTAAAAACAAAAACATTTACTACTCCAACCGTTTTTCCGAACAGCATTCCTTGTTTGAATACTAATCTAGGACCTTTTCTCAAACAAAAGGGAATCAAATTATTTGGTGTAGATGTACCTTCTGTTGATCCGCTCGATAGTAAGGAATTAGCAACCCACCATTCACTTTTTGAGAACGGGATCCATATTTTAGAAAACGTTGTTTTAGAAAATGTCGAACCCGGGGATTATCATTTAATTGCCCTACCATTAAAAATCGAAGATGCAGATGGCAGTCCTGTTCGTGCAATTATAAGACCAACAAAATGACTAAAAAAAAAGATTTTGAAGGAGTGGGAGTATGGAGGAAAAACAAATAAACGAAGGGATCTATACAGATTTTACAAATAAAATGACTTATGGAGAGTATTTAATGCTTGATGAGCTTCTTTCCAGTCAAAAAAGATTATCGGATCATCATGATGAAATGCTTTTCATAATTATTCATCAAGTAAGTGAGTTATGGATGAAGTTGATTCTCCATGAAGTCACTGCTGCTATTCATTCTATTCAATCAGGGGAACTGGCAGCTGCATTTAAAATGCTGGCAAGAGTTTCAAAAATACAAACACAAATTATACAGGCATGGGATGTCTTATCGACTTTAACTCCATCTGAATACATGGAATTCCGTGATAAATTAGGGCAAGCATCAGGATTTCAATCGTATCAATACCGCATGATAGAGTTTGCCCTAGGATATAAAACGAAACATATACTGGCAATCTATCAAAAGGATCCTGTTCTCCACACTGAACTAACGAAGGCAATAAAAGCACCAAGTTTATATGATGTTGCTATTATGGCACTCGCAAAAGAGGGCTTCTATATCGAACCTCAGATGTTAAAGAGAGATTTCTCAACCCTATATGAGGCTAATCATTCCGTCGAAGCTGCATGGCTAACGGTATACAAAAATGTCGATCAATATTGGGATTTATATCAATTAGCCGAAAAACTGGTAGATATAGAGGATTGGCTGCAGCAATGGCGTTTCCGTCATATGAAAACAGTAGAAAGGATTATCGGACATAAAACAGGAACTGGCGGATCAGCTGGAGTTAGCTACTTGAAAAAAGTTTTAGAACATCGATTCTTTCCAGAGCTATGGGATTTGCGTACTAAATTATAAGGTGAATATCACATTTTGAAAAACTAGGCAAAAACCCAGAGTTTGTCACATATTCACTCCAAATTCATATGATAGTTAAACTAAAAATTGATTTTAGGGGTGAAAAAATTGAAATCTACTTATCAAGATGCATTAGCATCTTATGGTATTGGAGGTGCACATCCTGGGGGATTGCATTTAACAAAGCAAATCTTACAAAACGAAAAAATCCTACCCAGTACAACGATATTAGATGCAGGATGTGGAACCGGGCAAACGTCAGCATATCTTGTCAATGCATATAGTTGTAATGTTACAGCCATTGACCATCATCCAATAATGGTAGAAAAGGCGAAGCAACGTTTTTTAAGAGAGGAGCTTCCCATTCAAGTAATCCAAGGAACCATAGAAGAATTACCTTTTCCCGACCAGTCCTTTGATATGGTTATTGCGGAGTCTGTAACTGCCTTCACCAATATTAATATAACGCTAAAGGAATATAATCGTGTCTTAAAACCGAACGGGATTCTATTAGATCTCGATATGACAGCAGAAGAACCGCTGAGTGACGAAGAAAAAGATACTATTTGTTCTGTTTACGGGATGGAAAATGTCTTAACAGAGGCTGAATGGACCACGCAAATGAAGGAATCGGGATTTTTTCCGATAGAGGTTGTGTCTGGAACATCGATTTTGTCCCACTTACAACAACCGCAACCATTTTCTGACCCAGAATTTAATATGTCCCCTAACGTTTCACCCGAATTAGTTGGAATCTTAATTGCGCATAATGAAGTAACCAATACTTATGGCCACTTAATCGGTTTCCGTGTATTTCGGGCATTAAAAAACTCATAAATAAATTGCCCATCGTTCTTGAAATGGATGGGCATTTGTTTATTTAATATTCTGGAGGTTATTTCCAAATCCTCCCTTTATCTATTCTTACGGTTATCTTTTCTTCATCTAAAGCTTCTAAAAACGGAACTAAATATTTTCTTGAAAAACCAAGAATCGCTTTTGCATCTTGCATTGTAAAAATAGAATTTGTTTGGAATTTTAATTGCTCCACATATTGTTGAAAGATATCCTTATGCCAGTAAATATCTGGTGTTAATGCAACAATATTCCCATTCTCAATCAAAAACTTAATAAGTTCTTCGACTTTACCGTGTTCTATACCAGCCTTTTCCGTATAGGTTAGAAAATTATTCACTTTCCAATTATCTTTTTTTAGAGATGATAGCATGGATTGAATTGGTTCTACCCATTTACTAGGAAGATGCGGGCGAAAATCCTTTTTTAACAAAAACGGTCCTTTCTGAACCCATTTGCCTGTATCTATTCCATTTTTAATACTGAACTCTATTAAGTGAATAGGATAATGTATTTGTATTTCCTGTAATAGTTCTGCTTTATATAGCCCTAATTGCAATGGGTAATTTTGATGAAAATGATTTAATTTATTTTCTATCTCTTTATTTAACCCTTCCAAGATAAAAGTATGAGTTAGGAAATCATTTTGATAGACTATCCATTCATCTTTATCAAAAATTTCTATTTCAAGCTCATCTAAGGAAATGGATAGTTCTTTTAATAAAAGACTTTTTCCTTTAGCTTTTTCTTTTTCTAGTAATGAAAATAGCCTTTCAGATAGACTGCCAGACATTTTCTTCTGTAAAAGCATTATCGTTTCTTTGCCAAATTTATATTTGTCCCCATTCGGATCAATAATCCATCCTCCACCGATCGTTTCATATGGGGAAGGTCTTCTAATAATAATACGGTCCCCGCGTTTTGCAACAATAGGTGAATCTAGTCTTAGTTGACAAAGTATTTCTTTTTCTTTCATTCTTACTTCATTACGATCAAAAAAAACAATTTTTCCTGTCACTTCGGTAGTTCCAATATAACATTTAATAGGCATACGTTGTTTGATGGGAAAATTCAAGTTCCTCACAATCCCTATATTGACATCCAATGTATCGGTAGTTATAAAGTATTTTGTACTAACAAGAGTACATCCTCTTTTAACTTTCTCTTTTGCCACTCCAGTTATGTTAATGGCTGCTCTCTGACCAGCAAAGGCTTTTTTCATTTGCAGATGATGAACTTGGATTTGCCTTACCTTTACTTCGAGATTATTAGGAAGCAGCATCAGCTTTTCCCCTTCCCTTACAATCCCATCATATATAGTTCCACGCACAATCGTTCCTTGCCCTTTCATCGTGAAAACCTGATCTATTGGCAAGCGAAAATCACCATTAACTAGACGCTCAGGTTGCGAAAGTACTTTTTCCATGATAGCAGATTTCAATGTTTCACGGCCTTCTCCAGTTGCATTACTTACCGGCAGAATTGAAACATCTGCAAACATCGTCCCTTTCAAAGTATCACGTATATCCTGTATTGCTAAATTTATTAACTCTCGGTCTACTTTGTCAATTTTTGTAAGTGCAATGATTCCATCTTTAATATTTAAAAAAGATAATATTTCAGCATGTTCCAGCGTTTGAGGCATTACTCCTTCATCAGCTGCAACAACTAGTACAACAAAATCAATGCCAGAGGCACCTGCAATCATTTTTCGAATAAATCGTTCATGCCCTGGAACATCAATGAGGGAGATTTGCATCCTCTCATCTTCATGAAGTGGTGCAAATCCTAACTCTATCGAAATTTGTCTTTCTTTTTCTTCTTTTAATCGATCCGTATCTACATTTGTTAAAGTTTTTGTTAGTGCAGTTTTACCATGATCAATATGTCCTGCCATGCCTACAGTAAAATACCTTTTCATCATAAATCACCCATCAAATACTATGCAGTTTTTCCCTTTTGAAACCATTTTCTTGCAAATACTATATTCATTAAAATAGCGGCAAGAAAAATGATGACAAAGATTATTCCAATCCAAGGATATTTTAAATAAAAAGAAACAATTGCAAAGCAAAAAATAGCCAATGCGATAAAACACCCAAATAAAAGGGTGGCAACATAATACGTTTTTTCCAATGAATAGCACCGCCAATGTAAAAATATACTATTATTATATTATACGCTGATTTCCCATTAATTGTTGCTTTCGTCATTTATTATACATCCTAAGTAAGCTCGGTTTCGGGGCATATTTTCATACCAAGTTTATTCATTTTTAGCCCAAATAACTTTATTACCTAGAATTTTGTTTATAAAAGCAACACAGATTAAGAAAAGAGCCTTTATTAACCTAAAAACTTGAATTCCGTGTAACTGCCATTTTGGGAAGCAATTACTTCTAATCTTGCATCGATTCTTTCCTTTAATTCAGGAACATGTGAAATAATTCCAACCAACCGACCGCTATTTTGAATGTCCATTAATGCTTCAATCGCATGATCCAAAGATTCAGGGTCAAGGGTCCCGAATCCCTCATCAATAAACATCGTCTCTAATGAAACACCACCTGCAAATGCTTGCACAACTTCAGTAAGTCCAAGCGCTAATGCCAATGCTGCTTTAAAGCTTTCACCACCTGATAATGTTTTAACATGTCTTTCTTGTCCAGTATACTGATCGAAAACTAAAAGTTCCAATCCACTTTGAATATTTCCCTTTGAACGATCTGTTTTTCGTAGCAATGAATAGCGCCCGCTAGTCATTTTTGTCAACCGCATATTTGCAACTAGTAAAATATCATCCAGGAAAGATGCGAGGACAAATCTTTCAAAGGTAACACGATACGTATTTTGACCTTTGGCAACATCGGACAGGTGTCCAATCAAATGAAACTGCTCTTCCGCACTTTTAATTTCTTTATTAATTTTGGTAACGCGTATCATGATCGTTTCATTATGTCCTATATTTACTTTTATCGTTGTTAGCGAATCTGATATTGCAGTAATTTCTTCTTCCAACTGAACAAATTCTTTTTGCAATTCTTCGATATTTGGTGGATTGACGGAAAGTAATCTTTCATTCATATCCTTAAGACGATCTGTGACAGAGCGATAATCCTCCCTGTATATCTGAACCTGGACTTCAAGTTCTTTTATCTGCTTTTCTGTACGTATCGACTCGGAAAATTGTTGGTAACCGCTAAAGCCATTTTCCTCTAACATTGCTTTAAATACATCCCGCTCCGTTTGCAGCTTTATCTCAGTATTATTTACTAAAGTATTTTGTTGAAGAATGGAAGCTTCCAATCCAGATAATTGCTCTTTTGCTGCTTGCCATTCATTTCTTGCGTTCACTAATGCCTCTTCCATTTGTTGTTTCATTGCCCCGGCATTGTGTAGCTTTTGTTCAAAATGACGGATGGAACGTAATTCTGCAGGTATTTTCTTCATTACTTGTTCGAACTTTGTTTTCTCTTCAATATATTGAGAGGAAAATTCTTTCTCCTCCTTAAGAAGTTCATCTAACTTAGTGATTTCTTCCTTTTCTTGCAGTTCAAGGATTTCAAATTCTTTTTCCAACTTAGGTAAAAGGGCAATATTATTCTTTTGTTCATTTAAAGCTTCTTGAAGTGTTTTTTGATCATCCCGGTATTGTTTTGCTACTAGAGTTAAATTCTCTATTGAGAAATCGGGAATACTCTCGACGATTTCCTCTACTTTCTCAGTTAGTGATGATTCTGCAGAAATATATTGGGATTTTGCTTCTAACCACTCTGATTCTGCAGCAAGCCTTTCTTTTTCTAAAGTTTCCAGATCCCGTTTTGCCAAATTCAATTCATTTTCTGTTGGAATTTGATTATTACTTTGTGCAGGCATTGGATGATGGTTTGATCCACAAACAGGACAAGGGCTGTTATCAACTAGCAATGTTGCTAAAATACTTGCCTGCCCATTTTGCCAATTTTGCTCTAATACGGCAACAGTGCTTTTTAAATCTTTTAAACGACTATTTGCTTTTTCATTTTTTTGCTGACTTTCAATATATTTCTTTTCTAATAATTTATTGTCTTGCAATAAAGAATAGATTTTTCTTAATTTGTTCAAGTCATCTGTTATTCTTAACAACTTTTTTTCGTTTTCAAATGCTTGGAGACGTACTGCTTCTAATTTTTTAATGTATTTCTTATGCTTAGTTACCTTGTCTGAAATACTTGTTATCTTTTCTTTCGAAGACTTTATATTATTTCCTAAATTATTGTTATCCACATCTAATTTGTCTACTTTTTGTTTACGTAATTGAAGTGAATAGACCTCTTCCTTTAAGTTTAAAAGATTTGTAATTTCTTCAGCTACACTTTCCCGTTCTGCCTTTTTTCCTTCTTGAAGTTGGTATTGCTTTTCAGCCTCCAATAGCTTATTTTTTGCAATTTCGATTTTTTTCTCCATTCCTATTAATTCTTGCTTATATTCATCATATTCCTTTCTTAAACGATGACATAAGCTGTCCTGTTGTTCTAATTTAATTGCTTTATATGCACGCTCAATTTCCAGTTGTTTATTTTTTATTTCATCGTGCTTAGATTCGAGCTCTTCCTTGCTCTTAATCATCATTTCCCGTTCTTTAAATTGCCTCATTAAAGCAGATGCTTCATCCAATTTTCTTTTTGCTTCATCTCTGTTTATTTTTGTATTTTCAAATTGAACGTTTACTTCTTGCAGTGTTTGATGCATTTCTTGAATTTGCTTATCTAATAATGGTAAAACCTTTAAGTCATTCGGGTTTTCTTCGGAAAGCAATTCCTGTAATTCCTCGTGATCAGAATATAGAATCCCTTTTAGATGTTGTGATCGTTCGTTCACTTTGGCTTCTACGACCTTTTTTAAGAGCCCTGATTCTTCTTTTAAACTATCTTCAACTCTTTTGTATAGTTCTGTATGAAATAATCTTTGTAAAATTATTTCTTTATCTTTACTTTCCGAAGTTAACAGTTTCCGAAATTCACCTTGTGGTATCATCAGAATTTGCCTAAATTGATTAGCATCTAATTGAACAATTTCCTTTATTTTTTCATCTGTTTCTCGAACATTTGAGGCAATGATTTTTTTCGTTCCATCCTCATCTAAAACATATAATTCTGCCTTCGCACCAACGACAGTAAATCCTTCACCACGTGATTTCTTTTTCTCCTGCTGTGGCGTTCGCCAAATATAATATGTCTTATTTCTTAACGAAAATTCCAGTGAGACTTCCGTTTGTATATCATCTTGTGCAAATTGACTGCGTAGATCACTGCCACCTCGATCTTCACCACTTGCCTTACCATAAATAGCAAAACTGATGCCATCAAATATAGTTGTTTTTCCGGAGCCGGTCTTTCCTGATATAACAAACATTGTTCTAGTACCAAGCTTTTTAAAATCAACTTCTTCCTTACCTGCATAAGGACCAAATGCTTGCATGATTAATTTTAAAGGTCTCATTGTTCTATACGGCTCCCTTCACCTTATCAATTATGGAAGTCATTAGCTCCTTTTTATCATCCGAAAATTCAAGTGTTGTCATTTCGCGGTAAAAATCTTCAAATAAGGTTAGTTCCGATTTCGTATTTCCTTTAATCGCCTGAAATGAATGCTTGGACACCTTATCAATCTTATCAATCTTTCTTTCTAAATGAAGAACATTAGGATATACTTTCCGAAGTTTATTAATTGGATCAATTAATGCTCCTTCATCCTTAAGGGTAATTTTCATATAGTCATCCAGTTTCTGACTTTGGTAAAAAGCAGGTTCCAATATTTCTTCTAAAAAACCTTCTATTTCTCGCAGGTCTTGCCGAGGCTTCAGTTCTCGTTCCTCAATAGCAATAGCCCCTTTTTCATCAATTGTAACAATGGAAACCGATTTTCGTTGTTTCGCTTCAGAAAAGGAATATTTCAAAAGAGAGCCAGAATATCGAATCCTATCATGGCGAATAGCATCAGGGCTGTGCAAATGTCCAAGTGCAGTATAGGTAAATGGGCTAAAGCATTCGCTTGACACACAACCAGATCCTCCAACTGATAATATCCTTTCCGAGTCAGATGTTTGCCCTCCTAATACAAAGGCATGTCCAATTAATACATTTGGTTCATTTGGATTTAGTGTTTTCTCTATTTCACCTACAATAGTTCTCATCGCATCATCATGGGATTGAATGGCTGGATTATCAAATATTTCACGAACTAAGCCTGGCTCTGTGTAAGGAACCAGATAAAAATTAACACCATTTATTTGAATGGGATCAAGGTTTCTAGATAATTTGCCTTTCATATAAAACTCGCTTTTACGATACCAGGAAGATCCAAATGACAATCGTTCAGCACTATCATGATTTCCTGAAATAGCTAGAATCGGAGTTTTTAACTCGACATTTATTTTATACAGTACATCATTTAATAATTCTACGGCTTCTGTTGGGGGAACAGAGCGATCGTATAAATCACCTGCAATGACAACAGCATCCGGCTTTTCTTCTTCAATCAAATGGACAAACTGCTCTAAAACAAATCTTTGTTCCTCTGTCATATAAATGCCATGCACTAGCTTACCTAAATGCCAATCAGCGGTATGAATAAATTTCAACATCATCACCTCAGGTTAGTTTGTCTGTATTAATACTATTATAGCAAAATGGAGTTCTATTTCCTTTCAAAGTAAAAACATATTAGTGATAATCCTTAAACAGTAAGATATTCGCTGATAGATTTTTGCGGAAATATGGAAAAAGGGGTAAATAACCTATCGCTTGTCTTATAAAGGATACATATGAATAATGAACATAATAACTACAGAGATTGCTGTCATGGAAGGACAAATACAATAAATTATTATCATTTGACTGATTTTTCAATGTGTTATCCGAAAGGAGTGACTGAAATTATGGCTTGGATAACCATATTAGCTTTTATCGGTACAGTCATCTTCATATTATGGAGACCTAATGGTATAAATGAAGCAGTACCCGCTTTAATCGGGGCACTTCTTGTCCTACTTAGTGGAAGTATATCATTATCCGACCTTGGTACAATAACTGAAACTATTAGCGGGGCAGCCATAACCATTATTGCCACAATCGTAATGGCGATTGTTTTAGAAAGTTTCGGTTTTTTTCATTGGATGGCTGAAAAATTAGCAGCGAAAGCAAGAGGATCGGGAATTCGACTATTTTGGTATGTAAATCTCTTATGTTTTTTAATGACACTCTTTTTTAATAATGATGGTAGTATTTTAATTACAACGCCAATTCTAGTCATGCTCTTAAATAATATGGGTTTGAAAAATCACCAGAAAATACCTTATTTACTTTCAGGGGGACTTATTGCTACAGCATCAAGTGCACCTATTGGGGTAAGTAATATCGTGAATTTAATCGCCTTAAAAATTGTGCATATGACCTTATATATGCAGACAGCGATGATGTTTATTCCTGCTACACTAGGTTTACTTTTTCTAGTTATATTGCTATTTGTCAGGTTTTATAAAGACATTCCAAAAACAGTACCAATCAAAGTTTCTGGACTAACAAGCCCAGCTTATCACCCACTTAAAACCTCCGAACCAATCAATTCTGATAACACTCGCTCTCGTTTTATGCGAAACGTTCTTTTCTTTGTTTTTGCCGTCCGTATAAGCTTATTTGTAGGATCCTATTTTTCTGTCCCGGTTTCTGTCATTGCAGTAATCGGCTCATTGGCTTTGTTGGGATGGAGATGGTTTTATTTAAAAATACCTCCCCTAGATATATTCAAAAAAACTCCGTGGTATATTCTTATATTTGCATTCGGAATGTATGTCATTATTTATGGATTGCGCAACATTGGCATGACTACCTGGCTAATAGAATTCATGCATCCAATTGTATCAGGAAGCTTACTCCATGCAAGTATCATGATGGGACTTTTATTAACAGTATTATCTAATATTTTTAATAATCATCCTGCATTGATGGTCGGTACACTTACTTTAACAAATATGAATCTAGACCCACTTTCACTCAAAGTCTCATATTTAGCAAATGTTATCGGAAGTGATATTGGGTCCTTACTTCTTCCGATGGGTACCCTTGCCACTCTTATGTGGATGCACATTCTAAAAAAAGGGAAAGTAAGAATCACATGGAAGCAGTATGTAAATATTACTATTACCGTCATTCCGCCTACAGTAATATTTACATTAATCATCTTATATTATTGGGTTTCTTGGATTTTTTAGCGGGGTAATTTGGATTGTAATTGGCATTGTTAATGGTTGGAATGCGTTTGTATAAAATAACGGACAGTTATTTATTCATAACAAAGTGTCAAACAAGCTTAATACTGGCGGGACTGCCTGGGAATCGAACCCAGCAAAGACGACACGCGCCTCCCAGAAGGTTTTGAAGACCTCGGTATGCACCAGCAACACAATCAGCCCCGTAACACTTATAACATTATAGAAAAATTGCCTACTATTCACAAGTAAAAAGTATTCAATTATGTTTTAAGCTTGTCTGTCCTTATCTTTTTTGACTATAATGTAGTTAGAAAGTGTAGATTTGTAGGGGGTTCATTTCATGCTTCAAGGTTGGTTTTTATTGTTTATCCTCTTCTGGGTAGTCGTTTTAATCTCTTTAATGGCTATTGGTGGATTTTTTATGTTTCGGAAGTTTTTAAAAAAATTACCGAAAGAGGACGGAAAATCCGTAATGGATTGGGAAGAACATTATGTAAATGAAACAAGAAAATTATGGACAGCTGAAAATAAATTATTGTTGGAAGAATTGGTAAGTCCAGTACCGGAGTTATTTCGCGATGTAGCTAGACATAAAATTGCAGGAAAAATCGGAGAGGTTGCTCTACTTGACAATGCTAAATCCATCACTTTAGATCACGTTATTCGCGGATATATAATAGCCACTCCTAAAAGAGACCATAAATTTTTAAGAAAAAAACTAAATGATATGCAAATAGATGTTGCACCATATGAAAACTTATTCTAGGATAAACATTTCATGCATATTGAAAAAGCGAAGCAATTTTTATGCTTCGCTTTTTTATATTCCTTTTGTTTGTATATTTTCGTTCAATCCATTAGCAAGTTTTCGGTATTGAAGATACATTGCGACTCTCCATGGTAAGATCATACCAAATGCGAGAAGGAAAAACATGCCGCTCAGTTGACCCATATCAATTTCTGATGAAAGAACTACTTTCATTATTAGACGTATTACTAAAAGCCCGATTAAAATAAATGGAAAAGCCTTGGAACGTTTCAAATAAATATCATTGTCGCGAACTTCAAAACGGGATGTTTTTATTAATAACAAGGAAAATACCATCCCTACCACTAATGCTTCCAAAACCTCTCCTAACGACAATCGAAAATATGGGACGATGTACATTAAGAAACCTGTACTCATAAAGAACGGAGGTAAAATAATTTTTTTCACGGAAACAGGTTTGTTGGAAGCTTTAAGTCTGATAAAAATAACCATGCCTCCCATTAATAAGGCTATAATGGATGAAACAATAATTTCAGTCATACAAAATCATCCTCTTTTACATTGATGTTATTTTTATATAATTTAGTACCATATTCTTCATAATAAAAGATTCAACTCTTATTATAACTAATTTTGTTCAGAACACAAATACATATACCGTATATGATAAATTATAGACAAAAAGTATTGACTGTATTAATAGTAAAAAACCATCCGATTTGTTTATCGAATGGTTCTAAAGCAGTCTACTAATTGCAGCATTAACTCTGCTTGCATCAAATGGCTTTACGATATAATCTTTAGCACCAGCCTCAATAGCAGTTAAGACCATTTGCTGTTGTCCCATGGAAGAACACATGATGATCTTGGCATCTGGAAATTCACTTATTATTTTTTTTACTGCTTCAATCCCTGTCATTTCTGGCATAGTAATATCCATCGTAACTACATCGGGTTTTAGTGATCGATACAGATCTGTTGCTTGCCGTCCATTTTCCGCTTCTCCAATCACTTCATGATTTCCCATGTTCAGCATATTCGTTAAAGTAACTCTCATAAATTTTGCATCATCTACTACTAGCACTTTCGCCACAGGTGCTTCCCCCTCATTCATTACAAACCATTACCTAAAAATTCATACTATTGATACATTAACTATAACAAATAACTTTCATTTCATGCAATGATATTTATGAAAGACGGTACTTATCTGTATTGCTTACCTGGTGAAAATCAATTTAGAAACCTGAAAATCCCCCAAACAAATAGCTCATATAGCTGGTTATGGTGGTCATCCAATTAAAGAAGAGGAATACCCCCATGATAATCATTACTGCACCGCCAACTTTTACAATTTTCGCACTATGCTTTTTAATCCATTGCAGTTTTCCTATAAAGAAAGAAAGAATGAAAAATGGGATGGCGAAGCCTAAGACATAAGCTATCATATAAAAAACTGCGGAATGGGGATTCGTAACAGTTAAAGAAAAGAGTGCTGCTAAAATAGGACCTGTACAAGGTGTCCACCCTGCTGCAAAGGCAATACCGATAAGAATGGAACCGACAAATCCTAATGGCCTGCTTTTAAAATGGAACTTATGCTCCTTCAACATAAATTTCGGGTTTAAGAAACCAACAACAACTAATCCAAAAAAGACAATAAGAATTGCTCCAATCTGTCTGATCAAATTCTGATAATCATAAAAAAGCTGTCCAATAAGTGAACTACCGTATCCTAAAGCGATAAATACGATGGAAAACCCTACTATGAAGCACAAGGTATGGAGCATACTTCTCTTTTGAAGCATTGCATTTTCTGTTTTAAGCTCATTAACGGACATTCCGGTTATGTATGAAATAAATGCTGGAAAAAGAGGCAAAACACAAGGCGAAATAAAGCTAAGAAACCCCGCACCGAACGCTAGAAAAAAATTTAGATCAACATTATGCATTTATCACAACTCCTGCTAATTTTCTGCCTTAACAATAATAAAACTAAAAAAACACGGCTCTCCTTTATTTTAACAAATTTATGCTAAATAAATGAATAGGTTACTTGTGACGTTTTTATGGCATCTCCCTTCATTACAATTGGAAAAAAAGAACTTCTTTTTGAAAAAGTGTAAAAGAATGGTTATACTATTATTAATCTATCATTTTTTCAAAATGTTCATCTAATAACTCTATTAATGAAAGGACCACAGCCGTGTCAAAAAATCAACTTTCCAACCTAATTGAAAAAAAACGAGCTGAATTAATAGAAATGGTTATGATTGAAGGACTGCACTCTCCGACTACAATTCTCTATAGTCAAGAATTGGATCGTTTACTTAATCAATATAACGAAGTATATGTTATTAAAAGGACAACTGCCCAACTAGTAACGAGTAAAAGTTCTTAATCTAATATGAAGTTAAAAACGAGTGATACTAATCACTCGTTTTTATATGCTTTGCTCCATATGCTCGGCCATACCGTTCTGTAATAAATACATTTTATGATACAATCCGTTTTTAGCAATTAATTCGTGATGCGTACCTCTTTCGACTACCTCTCCTTGATGGAGCACTAATATTAGATCTGCATCCTGGATTGTGGAAAGGCGGTGGGCAATCGCAATCGTTGTACGTCCCCTCCGCATTTTCTCTAAAGCCTCCTGAATTAATTCCTCTGTTTCCGTATCAATATTTGCTGTTGCCTCATCTAAAACTAAGATTTTAGGATCTGTAGCAATAGTTCTCGCAAATGCTATTAACTGACGTTGACCACTGGAAAAGGTTGCTCCACGTTCGACAACCTTATGAGAATAACGGTCATCCATTTTCTCAATAAAGGTATGTGCCTGCACAAATTTAGCTGACTCTTCGATATCTTCATCTGATATTTCATTATTATGAAGGCGTATATTGTCTTCTATCGTACCGTAGAATAAAAACGGATCTTGAAGAACTAGCCCCATTTTGTTTCGTAATTCTGCCATGGGAAACTCTTTTATTGATTTACCATCTATAAAAATTTCTCCTTTGTTAAATTCATAGAACCTCATCATTAAATTAATAATCGAGCTTTTACCACTTCCAGTATGTCCAACTAAAGCAACAGTTTGCCCAGGTTTAGCAACAAATGAGATATTTTTTAGTACTTCACGCTTTCCATCATAAGAAAAACTGACATTTCTAAATTCGATTTCGCCTTCAACAATTTTCAATTGCTCTTTGTCATATTGAATTGGTGCGACTTCTTGTTCATCCATTACTTTAAAAATCCTTGATGCAGCAACAATAGCTTGTTGAAACATGGAAAGACGGAACATCATTTGATTGACAGGTTCAAAAAATCGATCTAAATAGTTAACAAATGCATATAACACACCAATTTCCACGGTATGATGGAAGGAAGTTATACCGAAAAAACTTAAAACAATAATTAAAGCAAAAACATAGATTACATCGATGGCAGGTCGAAGTAATAATCCGTCAATCTTAATATTTCTCATCCCTGCATTGTAGTGCTTTTCATTGATATCAGCAAATTCCTCTCTAAGTCTTTTCTCCTGGCGAAATACCTGTATAATGGACATCCCTTGCAGAGATTCATTTAATTTGGCATTTAACTGACTTAGACGTTCACGCATTTCTTGGTAAAATACAGAGCTAAATTTTCGATATAATACCATAACATAAAAGATAAGCGGCAATATACATAAACAAAATAATGCAAGTTTTGCATTTAAAGAGAACATCGCAATAAATATTCCAATTAATAAGAAGCTTCCTTGGATAAAAGTAACCATTACATTCACAAACATATCAAAAATAGCTTCCGTGTCATTTGTAATTCTAGAAACAATACTGCCTGCGGGTGTTTTATCAAAATAGCGCATCCCTAAAGTCTGCACCTTTGAATACACATCAATTCTCAACTGTTGAATAATTTTGATAGCAATTTCCTGAAATTTAAAAATCTGAAAATATGAAATTACTACTTTGAATATTTGGATCCCAATATAAAGACATGCTAAAGTAACAAGCGGCTTATATGGAAAATGATGCGGTGTTAAATAATCATCGATAAATCTTTGTATGATGATTGGTCCATATATATCTCCAAGAGTTGCCAGCAATAACAATGTAAAAGCAAAAATAATAATCTTTATATGTGGTTTTGTATAACTCATTAACCTCAATAATACTTTACGCTGTTTATCCGCGGACATTGATGTCATCTTATCCATATGATTATCCCCCATGTTCCACAAGTTCTTCAAGCTGCTGACGGTCATACATTTCCTTGTACCAGCCACCTTTATTAATAAGGTCATCGTGATTACCACGTTCGATAATTTTCCCATCATCTAAGACAATAATCAGATTCGCATGTTTAATAGCACTTAAGCGGTGAGCAGTTATAATAGTTGTTTTGCCGGTTCTTTCTTCCTTTAAAGACTTTAAAATCAATTCCTCTGTTTTTGCATCTACTGCAGAAAGAGAATCATCCAATATTAATACTTCTGGGTCCATAATTAAGGCTCTTGCAATCGAAATTCTTTGTTTTTGTCCGCCAGATAAAGATACCCCTTTTTCTCCTACAATCGTTTCGTAGCCATCTGTAAATTCGACAATATCATCGTGAATATGCGCAAGCTTTGCTGCATCTTCTACCTTCTCTTTTGGCATCGATGGATTAGTAAAAGCAATATTTTCTCCAACTGTAGCAGAAAACAAAAAATGATCCTGTGGGACATAGCCAACTGCACTTCTGAGACTATCCATTTTATAATCTTGAATGGAATGTCCACCAAATTCAATCTTCCCTTGATATCCTTCAAATTCACGAATCAATAGCTTTAACAATGTCGTCTTACCAGCTCCGGTTTTCCCGACAATCCCTAAAGTTTCTCCTTGATTAACTGTTAGAAATATATCCTTTAATATCTCTTTTTTCTCATTCGGATAACAGAATGAATCTATTCCATAAATAATAGAACCAGATGGAGTTTTGTTTAATGCATCTCGTTTATCTTTTATTTCAACCTGTTCTGCTAACAGTTTTTTCACACGATCATTGGATGCTCTACCACGTTCCATAATATTAAAAATACTTCCGAAAGCAAGCATCGGCCATGTCAAGAGCCCAATGTAAGTCGTAAAGGAAATTAATTGACCTATTGTTAATTCATGATTAATCACTAATCTTGAGCCGAAAATGATTGATAGAAAGAAAGATATAGCAATAACGATTGAAATAGTCGGGTCAAAGAGAGCATCAATCCTTGAAACAGAAATATTTTTCTTTACAACATCATCCGATTGCTTGATAAAAGATGAGATATCTTCTTTTTCCTGTCCAAAGGTTTTAATAACCTTTATTCCGTTTATACTTTCCTGTGTTTTGTCATTTAAATCAGAAAATGCTGCCTGTGCTTTATGAAATCGCTTATGTAAAATAGACCCATAAAAACTCGTCAAAGTGGCCATGAATGGCATAGGAATCAATGCTATAAGCGTCAATTTCCAGCTAATGGTGGCCGCCATTGCAATAATGACGGAACCTCCTGTCATAATAGAATCTACAAGTGTTAATACCCCACTTCCCGCTGTCCCTTGAATTGCTTGAAGGTCATTGGTTGCATGAGCCATTAAATCACCTACACGATTTTTTTGATAAAATGATGGTGACATATTGGTAAAATGATGAAAAAGCCGGTTGCGAAGCACACGAGCAAGCTTATAGGAAGACCCGAAGATCATGATTCGCCAATAATACCTCAATATATACATCGCTAAAGCCACGACAACTAAAATAAATACCCACTTGCCAAGCAGCGACGGGGTAAGCTTATTATCTTTAATTTCATCTACGATATAACCGACGATTTTAGGTGGAACTAATTGCAAAACTGCAACAAATGCTAAAATCGAAATTCCAATGATATATGGCTTTTTTTCTTGTTTAAAAAACCACATTAAATCCATAAAAACCTTCATTACTTTTCCCCCATCTGCCTAACATTATCTGAATTTGCAAATACTTTCTAATTTTATCAAACATTTTAATGTTAGGAAAGATTGGATGTAAGTCTATAACAAGAAATTAATTTTGGTATTTCCATATATTTCAATGTATATTTTTCACATTTATAGACACCCTATTTTTAGAGGTGAAAAAAATGAAAAGGAACAATGATAATGATTCTACTCCAAATAATCATGATCAAATCACGGAAAAGGTAAATGGGACATTCGAAAATATAAATCAAGATGTAAAGCGTGATGTCCATGAAGATAATCAATTTAGCAGTGATAACCATCAAAATATAATGAACGCAATTGACGAAGTGGTAGATGTGTTCAACAATAATAATCCGTGGAGAGATTAATATGCACAAAAAGAAAAAAACACTATTTCTGTTAGGATGATTAACAGAAATAGTGGCTTTTTGAATAATAAAAGCAGAAAATTAAACTTTGGTTTATTTATCTTAAAATATTAATATTAATCTTGAATTATTACCCATTCTTAACTACTTACTTTAAGTTTGTTGAATTGTATTTTTTTGTGAATCCTAGTCTTTTGAATACCTTTTTATCATTTGTATTACAGTTTTCGATATCAATATGTATTTTGTAATCCTCTTTCTTCAAATCTATCAATACATATCCTTCTTGCGATATTGTATAGATACGATTTTTAACTTGAAAAATATCTGAAATAACTGGAGACTCAATTAATTGATATATTATCTTAGAATATACAATATGATAAAGTCTAAAATACAGTTTATTACTACAATACAGAAATATCAGTAAAACGGCATCACAGAAAAAAATTTATAAGCATATTCTTCTTTGTTAAAAATAAACAAAAGTATCGGAATAATAAACGTCGACAATTGTATAATAAACAATATTTTTGGTCTATATACACTTTTAAAAACATACAGTAAAACAATATTTATTATCGAAAACGTACAAATAATTAGTAGAGTAAGACCTATAAAAAGCTTCATAACATTAACCTTTCCATTTCTTATTTTAGTGTTAATATTTTTCTGCTCGCTGGAACCACCTTTGATTGGGTATCTTCCTTTTTGTCCCTAATTAAAAGGAAGATTAAACTGAAAATTGCTACATCATTTATACAACACTTGTGATCCTTCCTTATTTAATATTTTTTAATTACAATAAAAAGCCCCATAAATAAACCTACTGATATTCCTTTGAAAATTTCCGGATTAATTTGATATATAT
>NZ_JBYSWK010000023.1:0-43281 GCF_058781025.1 Heyndrickxia sp. FW510-T9
AAGGAACTAATATTTCACAATAAATACAAAACAAGAGAAGAAGCAAGAAAGAGCATTATTGAATATATTGTAAGCTTTTATAATTACAAACGTATTCATTCAACCAATAATTATATGTCTCCAATGGCATATGAGAAGCTATATTTTAAGCAACTATCTAACAAGGTGGGTTAGAGCCGTTACCTCGATATAAAAGTAAGGGAAAATCCCTTACTTTTATATCGAGGCCAGCAAGCGAATGCGCGGTAGGGAATTGTTAAAAATCTCAATTTGATTTGTCCATTTTCTTGACATAGTATCATTCCTTCATTAGTTCGGAGATTTATTTACTTTTTTCGATGCTCTCCCCCTAATTTACTACTCACCTCTTTAAGATCAGCATTCTTATAAAAGCTATTTTTCCGGGATTGTGAGGTTAATGCTTCAAGAGTTATTCTTTATTAATTTCACATTTTCCCCAAAGAAATTCTTCAACAAGCAGGAATTCCACTACTATTTAAGGAAATTAACATTAGAAAAGGAGGAATCATAATTGATTAAAAAAGAGCTGACCATTCCAATGAAAATTCTCTGTGACGTCGCATTACTAGATCGTCTACCGCAAAATCATCCTCAAAGAAATAAGGTAGAAATCGATTTTGCTAGGCAATTAGCTGGGTATCGTGGAGAAAAGAATCTGCGTTATCATTTAAACCTACTTCCGGAAAATGAATACCAAATTTTATTCGACCTTCGACTTAGTGTTCTAAATATTGATTTCCAGATTGATTGTCTTCTGCTATCCCCTTATTTCTCCACTATTTTAGAATCCAAAAACATCGCTGGCACCTTAATTTTTAACTCAAAATCCGAACAATGCATACGAATCTATAACGGAAAAGAAGAGGGATTCCCAAATCCAATTCTCCAAGCTGCGAGACATCGGTTACTACTTCAAAAATGGTTGAAACAGCATAAGTTCCCACCGCTTCCAATTGAATCTTTTGTTTCGATAGCCTTCCCTACCACTCTCATCAAATCCACAAATGACGATTATGCCATTTACGAAAAAGTCATTCAAGCTGAAGGTGCAATTCATAAAGTTGATAATATAAAACAGCTGTACAAAAAGGGAGTACTTAAGTCTAATCAGTTAAATGCATTATGTGAAATGCTAATTAATAAGCATTCACCACCAAATATGAATATTCTC
Organism: Heyndrickxia sp. FW510-T9; assembly: GCF_058781025.1. Lineage (NCBI taxonomy): Bacteria > Bacillati > Bacillota > Bacilli > Caryophanales > Bacillaceae > Heyndrickxia > Heyndrickxia sp. FW510-T9. Next base: position 1,193 of record NZ_JBYSWK010000023.1, read on the forward strand.
GAAAAGTTTGAAATAAATGAAAGAGATTTAGTCAGAGGTGTAAAATGCCCGACTTGTCTATCAACAATAATGAATCGTAAATATGGAACATGGTTTTGCCCACGTTGTCAGACACATTCTAAAACAGCACACGTTCAAACTCTTGTAGACTATTTTCTTCTTTTCGGACCAAGTATAACAAAAAAACAATTTAGTGAGTTCACCCTTCTATCCAATCATAAAACCGCAGCATATTTATTATCCACTTCAACATTACCGAACACTCACCATGGAAATAAAAATTCTTACTACCCACCTTCGACCAATTGGTATTATGAAGATCCACGAATTAAAAAACTTTTATAGTGGTTACAATTGTCCGTTAATCAATAGTAATTATGACATTTGTCACCTGACATTCATGACATCTCTTACTAATCATAAACATCCATTAATAATAGAATAATCTCATAAGCTATGGAGGTGTCGTGGAAATGGTGGAAATTGTAAGTGTTCGGAATGTATCGAAAACATTTCATGAAAAAAAAGCAGTGAGCGATGTTTCTTTTTCCATAAAAAAAGGAGAGGTGGTTGCAATTCTCGGACCGAATGGTGCTGGTAAAACAACCACGATTTCGATGTTACTGGGGTTGCTGCACCCTACAAACGGTGAGATCAAGTTATTTGGTTTAGACCCAGCTGAAAAAAAGGTTCGTGAAAAAATCGGAACCATGCTGCAGGAAGTAAGCGTGATGAATGGGTTAAAAGTAAAGGAGTTGCTGGAGTTAATCAGAAATTATTATCCGAATCCTCTTTCTCTAAAAGAATTGATACATCTAACTGGTTTAACAGAAACAGATTTAAAAACCCGTGCAGAAAAATTATCCGGTGGTCAAAAGCGTAGACTTAGCTTTGCACTCGCTCTTTCAGGAAATCCGGATTTAATTATTTTTGATGAACCGACTGTTGGGATGGATATCACTTCAAGGAATCGCTTTTGGAAAACGATCAACCAGCTGTCCGAACAAGGAAAAACAATTATCTTTACCACTCATTATTTGCAGGAAGCGGATGACATAGCGGAAAGAATATTGTTATTTCACAATGGAGTGATAATTGCGGATGGAACTCCTACTGAAATTAAAGCTAGACTCACAAAACAAGCCGTTTCTTTTACTACAGACGATTTATTTCATTCATTAGAAAGATTGAACAAACATGCTGTTGTAAAAAATATTCATCGAAAAAATGATCGGGTGATTGTTCAAACGGATGATACGGATGCGGTTCTAGCTTTACTTTTTGAGGAAAAAGTAGGAGCACGGCAAATTCAAATTGAAAACGGAAAACTTGAGGAAGCTTTTGAACAGCTGACAAGTGAACACAAGGAGGTTATGTAAAATGAAGATTTTGCGATTGCAATGTAAAGCGGAGATATTACGGGTTTTGCGAAATCCATACTTTGTGTTTTGGTCCTTATTAATGCCTATTGTATTCTATTTTATTTTTACAAAGGTCGTAAACACAGGTGGACCAGATAAAGCTGAATGGCAAGCACATTATCTAATGTCGATGACAGCCTTCAGTGTAATGGGATCCTCGATTATGACGCTTGGGATTAGGATGGTGCAGGAGCGTCAGCAGGGCTGGGCAACTTTCATGAGGTTAACCCCTCTACCTGATACGGTTTACTTTTTTGCACAAATGATGGGGCAATCGGTTATCCACTTATTTTCCATTATTGTTATTTTTACAGTTGGTGCGATTATAAACGGTGTCTCTCTAACGATATCAGAGTGGATTTTCAGCGGAATGTGGATCTTGCTCGCATCCATTCCTTTTCTTGGATTAGGAACACTTATCGGATTAATGAGAAGAGTAGAAACTGCTGCAGGGGTGAGCAATGTTATTTATATGGGCATGGCAATTGCCGGGGGCATGTGGATGCCACTCGAAATCATGCCGAAAATCATGCAGTCTATTGGAAAATGGCTTCCATCCTACAATTTTGGAAATGGCGCGTGGGCGATTGTGCAAGGTAACGCACCTGAATGGAGAAATATTGTAATTCTAATAGCTTATCTCGTCTTGTTCATGCTACTATCAAAATATATTAGAAGAAAACAAGAAGCGGTGTGATCAGATAATGAACAAACTTAAGAAGTTCCGAGTTTTCCCTGAAAGATTCGGATTTTTCCCTTATGTATTTTTAATTTATCTCGCCTTACCCGGATTCTCTTTGTTACAAGAATCTGGCATAAAAATGGGCATCGGATACACTTTACTCATTGTATTCTTCATTACGTATCGTCAGCTATATTTCTGTATGCAAAAACCCAGCTTTACGTATTGGCTAGCAACAGAATTAGTCATTATTCTTATTTTTGGTTTGTTTTACGATCCTAATTATCTATTTATGGGATTCTTCCCAGCTAATTTTATCGGTTGGTATAGTGACAAGAAGAAATTTAATATAGCATTAATTGGGTTAATCATTGTTGAGATCCTTCCTATTATCCTCTCAGGAGTTCTTGCAGATCTAAGCAGATACTTATATTTTGTACCATTTATCATCATAATGCTTATTTCGCCATTTGGAGTAAGGTCTATGAACAGAAGGATGGATCTTGAAAAACAACTAGATCAGGCTAATGAACAAATTAAAGAGCTGGTGAAACGGGAAGAAAGAGTTCGAATCGCCCGTGATCTTCATGATACACTTGGCCACACCCTGTCATTAATTACTTTAAAAAGCCAGCTTGTTGGAAAATTAACAACGATTAACCCTGATCGTGCACAACTGGAGGCAAAAGAGATTGAGCAAACTTCCCGGGCTGCGTTAAAACAAGTCCGCGAGCTTGTTTCCCAAATGAGAGCGATAAGAGTGACAGAGGAGTTAACGGAGGTTCGGGAGATTTTTCAAGCAGCGGGAATTGCTTATCATTTTCAAGGTGATTCAGAATTACAGGATGTTCCTCTCCTTACACAAAACATGATAAGTATGTGTTTAAAGGAAGCAGCGACAAATGTAGTGAAACACAGCAAAGCACGCAATTGTTTCATTACTATCTCCTCTTCTCTTGAAAACATTAAAATTATGATAAAAGATGATGGAATTGGACTTTCGAATCTATATATAAGTGGAAATGGTATCAAAGGAATGGAAGAGCGACTAGCCCTTATTGATGGGACGATTACATTAACGAACGTAGATGGTGCCGTTTTAGAAATGGTTGTTCCGCTTGTACAGAAAAAAGAGAAGGAAGGTGCTGCCATTTGATTCGCATTTTTATCGCAGAAGACCAGCGTATGTTGCTCGGTGCACTAGGTTCCCTCCTTGATTTAGAAGAAGATATGGAGGTTATTGGGCAGGCCTTAAATGGAGAAGAAGCATTAACCTCTATCATAAAACTTCAGCCGGATATATGCTTAATGGATATTGAGATGCCTTTAAAAAGCGGTCTTGAAGTAGCTGAGGCATTAAAAAAATTAGATCTATCATGTAAAATTATTATTTTAACAACCTTCGCCCGTCCTGGTTACTTTGAGCGTGCCGTTAAAATCGGAGTAGATGGATATTTATTAAAGGATGGTTCGATTGATGAACTTGCAGATGCAATTCGTAATGTAATGACTGGAAAGCGAATATTTTCACAGGAGCTTATGTTTGATGTTATACGTGAGGAAAATCCGTTAACATCTAGAGAGCAGGAAATTTTGAAATTAGCTTCTGAAGGAAAAACAACAAAGGAAATTACCTCCATTCTATTTCTATCCTCTGGAACTGTTCGAAACTATATGTCGGAAATTCTGCAAAAATTAAATGCAAAAAATAGAATTGAGGCGATTAGTATTGCTGAGGAAAAAGGATGGATCTGAATGAAATGGAAAATAGCCATTGTCTCTATTATTTTTATTCCTATTCTTGTAATCTGTATTCTTTTTATCAAGTTTGAAAAACTCCCTGTATATACTTTTAAAGGTCAGAACCTTTATTATCAACATATTATTTTTAAGACGGATACAGATCTGTTCAAAAAATATGTAAATGAAAATCTCCAAACGGATGGTGTCATTGGGAAAACAGCAGACAGTAAGTTTTTTTGGTTTAAAACAACCGTCTATAAAGTAAAAGGGTTTGATAAGAATGATGTTGTTATTATCCGTGGCTTAATGTTTGATGATATTTTAAAAAGACAAAAAGACTGATGAAATCTCTCATCAGTCTCTTCTATTTGTCTAACTTCTGCTCCTATCAACTAGCAAACTTCCGGTCTTCTCTCTAAGATAAGTCAACATCGGCTCCTGAAAAACCTCGCCGTGTTTCCTTTATCTCAGTCGAAGCCCTACAGGTGAAATTAAAGTGCAAATTTCACTCGTTTGTACGTCGATGAACAGTCGCCTACGCTTTTCTATTTATGATGCATTTTAAACTCTAAAAATAACTCATTGTAGTGAGCTAGCATTTTCTTCCCAAGGTTTTTGTATACTTCAAGATTCTTCGTTTTTGTTAAATCTGGGTAAAAACGCTTGTCATTCGCTATTTCCTTTGGCAAATACTCCATCGCCTTTTTATTCGGAGTTGAGTAGCCAACGTATTCAGCATTTTTTGCAGCATTTTTAGGATCGAGCATAAAATTAATGAATTTATGAGCACCATCAACATTTTTGGCGGTTTTTGGAATGACCATATTGTCAAACCATAGATTAGAACCTTCCTTCGGCACTACATAATCAAGCTTATCATTCTGATCGATGATTTCTGAAGCATCTCCAGACCAAACTACACCAACCGCCGCTTCCTCATTAGCAAGCAGCATTTTAATCTCATCTCCAACAATCGCTTTAATGTTAGGAGTCAACGTTGCCAACTTACTTTTTGCTTGCTGAAGATGAGCTTCATTCGTATCATTCAAAGAATAGTGTAGGCTGTTGAGCCCCATTCCCATTACTTCCCTTGCACCATCAACTAAAAGGATTTGATTGCGAAGATCCTTACTCCATAAGTCATTCCAGCTCGTTAATTTTTTGCCGCCAAGCATGGAAGAATTATAGACTAGACCAACCGTCCCCCAAAAGTATGGAATGGAGTATTTATTATTTGGATCAAAGGACAGATTCATGAAATGTGGATCAATATATTTCAAGTTTGGTAGCTTCGAATGATCTATCGGAAGTAGCATATGTTCCTTTTTCATTTTATCCACTGCGTATTCAGAAGGTACGGCCACATCAAAAGTGGTACCTCCTTGAGCAAGCTTCGTCATCATCGCTTCATTTGAATCAAAGGTTTGATAAATGACTTTAATCCCTGTTTGCTTTTCAAACTTTTTAATTAAAGATGGGTCAATATAATCTCCCCAGTTATAAATCGTTAGCGTGTTTCCACCCGAAAATCCTTGAGTGGCATTAAGACGCGACACTAAAAACATCAATGCGAACGATACAACAAATATAATGATAAAAAAACGTGTGAGCGACTTCATTTCTTAACCCCCATTCCACTTGGGCGATTATTCCGTTGGTTAATAAAGTAATACCCGATAACAAGAATAATAGTAAACAAGAAAATAAGGGTTGAAAGAGCATTAATCGATAAGGAAATCCCTTGTCTTGCTCGTGAATAAATCTCCACGGAAAGCGTAGAGAAGCCGTTTCCTGTTACGAAAAAAGTTACCGAAAAATCATCAAGCGAATACGTAAGAGCCATAAAGAATCCAGCGAAAATTCCTGGGGTTATGAAAGGCAATATTACCTTTGTTAACACTTGCCACTGGCTCGCTCCTAAGTCTCTTGCAGCATCAATAAGTGTTGAACTCATCTCTTGCAATTTCGGCAGAACCATGATGACGACTATCGGAACACTAAACGCGATATGTGATAATAATACCGATGAAAAGCCTAATTTTATGCCAACAATCGTAAATAAGATTAAGAAGGAAGCACCGATGATTACATCGGGACTTACAATTAATACATTATTCAAGGTAAGTAATGTATTTTGGGTTTGTCGTCTTTTTACATATGTGATAGCAAGCGCCCCAGCTACACCTAATATTGTCGAAAGTGCTGCGGATAAAAGGGCAATAATAACTGTGTTTATTACAATAATAATAAGCCGTGTATCTTGAAAAACATCTTTATACCACTTTAGTGTGAAACCATGAAATCCATGCATCGTTTCTCCACTATTGAATGAATAGAACATTAAATAAAAAATCGGAGCATACAGGATAATAAATATGATAATCAAATATAAATTCGATAGTTTCTTTTTGCTGTTTTTCATATTATATCCCTCGCTTCCGAATTCCTGTTACAGCCATGATAATCGCCATCAAGATGATAAGGAAAACGGCAATGGTTGAACCCATACCCCAATCCTGTGTAACAAGAAAATGTTCTTCAATCGCTGTACCCAATGTAATAACGCGGTTACCCGCAATTAGTCGAGTAATCATAAATAGTGAAAGTGCCGGAATAAAGACGGCTTGACACCCAGATTTTACCCCATCAATAGTTAACGGGAAAATAACCCTTTTAAAAGTGGTCCATGCGGATGCGCCAAGATCCCTTGAAGCATCAACAAGTGAAGGATTCAATTCTTCCAACGAATTAAAGATTGGTAAAATCATAAATGGAATAAAGATATACACCGATACAAAAATAAAACTGAAATCGGTAAATAATATTTGCTTTGCCCCAATTCCAAGGAGCTTTAACAAAGAATTTGCTGTGCCATATGTTCCAAAAATACCAAGAAAAGCATAAGCCTTTAGAAGCAAGTTAATCCATGTTGGCAAGATAATTAATAATAGCCATAGATGTTTGTGCTTTGTTTTTGTTAATAAATAGGCAGTTGGATAGGAAATCAACAAACAAAAGGCAGTAATCAATAATGCATACCAAAAGGAGCTTAACGTCATTTGCATATATACCTTTGTAAAGAAATGACGATAGTTCGCGAACGTAAAATGACCCTCAATATCGAAAAAGGAATAATACACAATCAAAAGAATCGGAGCAACCACAAAGAGCACAATCCAAAGTACATAAGGAATCAAATAAAAATTACGTGTTCTACTTTTCATGGCCAGCCTCATTATACGCTTCGAGACGTTTATCAAATTCTTCCTCTGTCTCTCCAAATCTCATGACGTGGATCGCTTCTGGATCGAAATCTAGCCCAATCTCATCCCCTACTACTGCTTTTTTCGTCGAATGGACAAGCCACTCATTACCCGCTTCATCAAAGCAGCATATTTCATAATGAACACCACGGAAGAGCTGAGAATCTACACGAACCTGTAGTTTCCCTTGGTCTTTCTTCGTAATTTCTAAATCCTCTGGACGAATAACTACTTCAATAGCTTCATTTGACCTTAATCCTTGATCCACACATTCAAACGTTTTTCCTACGAATTCTACTTGAAAATCTTCTACCATTTTACCTGCAACAATATTGGACTCCCCGATAAAATCAGCCACAAAACGATTGATTGGCTCATCATATATATCTATTGGTGTTCCACTTTGTTGAATTTTTCCTTTATTGATAACAAAAATCTCATCGGACATGGCAAGTGCTTCTTCTTGATCATGCGTGACGAAGATAAAAGTAATTCCTAATCGTTGCTGCAATTCTCTTAACTCATACTGCATTTCGGTGCGCAGCTTTAAGTCCAATGCAGAAAGAGGCTCATCCAATAAAATCACCTGAGGTTCATTCACAATCGCGCGCGCAATGGCGACACGCTGCTTTTGCCCTCCTGACATTTCCCTAATTTCACGAGTTTCATAACCTTCGAGATTGACAAAGCGAAGTGCCTCTTTGACTTTAGCTGTGATCTCACTATTTTTCATTTTTTTAATCCGCAATCCAAAGGCTACATTTTCAAAGACATTTAAATGTGGAAAAAGTGCATAATCTTGAAAAACAGTGTTCACTTGACGCTGATTTGCTGAAAGCTGATTAATGATCTTCCCATCAAAATAAATTTCGCCTTGAGTTGGCTCTATAAATCCCGCAATCAACCTTAAGATCGTTGTTTTTCCGCATCCTGATGGACCAAGTAATGTATAAAATTTCCCTCGCTCAATTTCAAAGCTAACATCATCTAATACAGCAGGGTCATCATCATATTGCTTAGTCACTCCTTCAAAGCGAATAATCGTTTGTTCTACCATATAAGACACCTCCTTATAAATACGAATCTGTTGCTACAAGCAGCAATTCAGACTCTCCGTTATAGTCATTGCTAATTTGATGTATATCTGAAGCATGGAAGTAAATCACTTCGCCTGCTTTTGCATAATATATTTCTCTACCAAGCTGTACCTTTATTTTCCCTTTCAATACATAGGCAAACGTTTCTGAAAGTGATGGCTCGAATTGTTTGAATTCCCCTTCTTCCTGAAAGGTAAGGCGAATTGGCTCCATTTCCTTCTCATTTGATTCCGGAACAAGCCACTGGATATGGTAACCACGTTCTTCATCAATGAAATCGGTGAGATCTTCTTCCCCATACACAACCTTCTGTTCTCTTTCCTCTTCATCGAAGAACTGCTTAGGTGTGCAACCCAAAACTTCGAGTATGTTGAAAAAAGTTTCAATAGAAGGCGAGCTTAGGTCACGTTCTATTTGCGAAATATAACCTTTGCTTAAATCTGTCCGTTCCCCTAGTTCTTCTTGCGTCAGACCTTTTTTTAAACGCAGATTTTTAATTTTTTTCCCAAATTGCATTGTATGACCTTCCATCATGTTTATTAATACTAAACTTAAAGTCAATAAAGTTTATATATAGTAAACTTACAGTTTACTATTACCAATAAAATATTATATCTAACTATCGGAAAATTACAATGACTTTTTCGAAAGAATTTTATGGTAATAACTTTTCGCTATCTGTAGATGATTTGGGAATATGTGTTAAAATATTAACATTAGGAATTTTCAGTGTAGTGTTTCTTAATTTGGAGGAGGAACAGCAATTTGACTAAGAATGCACCCAGCCCACAAATAGTAATAGACAATACAATCTCACTCATGGATAAACCTATAAACATATCTTTCAAAGGACTAAATTCTAATCAAAAATATCGCATTGTCTTAAAAAGACGATCTGTAACATTACAAAATATTATTTACCGTAAATCAGAAGCAGATTTTATCGCGGATGAGAACGGCTGCATTTTTCTAGATAAACAAAGTCCCATTTCTGGATCCTATTCAGTTATTGATCCTATGGGTTTATTTTGGTCGATGGAGATTATCGAGAAAAGAGAAAATATTAATGAGCCATACGTTAAATTAGCACCGCATGAGTTCCAACTAATAGTTGAACAAGAAGGATTTGTCATAGCAGAAGAAAGCATAATCCGTTTATGGCATGACCCAAATATTTTATCTACCCCTGTAAGGGAAAATGGTTTGGTCGGTACATTGTTTCACCAACAAAATTCGGAACCTCGCCCAGGAATTATTATCTTAGGAGGTTCTGAGGGAGGAATCTATGAATTTCCAGCTGGACTGCTTGCCTCACACGGGTTTAATGTACTAGCCCTAGGTTATTTCGGAATCGAATCGCTCCCAGATCAATTAGTAAACATTCCACTTGAGTATATAAAAGACGCAATTCATTGGATGTTAGATAGAAATGATGTATTTACTGGATGGTTAGGAATACACGGAACATCAAGGGGAGGAGAACTTGCCTTATGGTCTGCAAGTATATTTCCAGAAATCAAAGCTGTTGTTTCGTTAAATGGATCATCTATTTCCTACGCTGGGATTGTTCCATGGTCAGATTCACCCTCTCTCCCTCCAGCATGGATATTTAAAGACAAACCATTACCATATGCCTCACCTAAAAATCCAGTGGAGATTGCACTTGCATGTAAAGAAATGTGGTATAGAAACGAGAACCCATTGCCAATTTGGTATAATGCCCTTTGCTCCGATAGAGATGTTCTTGAAAATGCCATTATTCCTGTTGAAAATATACAAGGAGAAATTTTACTGATATCAGGAGAAAAAGACGCTAACTTTGATTCAGAATGGGCAAATATGAAAGCGATCCAGCGCTTAAAAAGATATAACCATCCTTATGCGTATAAACAAGTCGTATATCCAGGGGCAGGTCATGAAATCAGCTTTCCTTACATCCCCATCCTTGCCAATACATTTTTCGGCGGGAACAAAAAGGATACTGTTAAGGCGAGCAAAGATTCTTGGTTTAAGACCATTACTTTTTTTAAAGATAGTTTTTATAAAACTACTAAAATTTCAATTGATTTCTATTGACCAAGTTTTTCATTTTCAATAATTTATGAATTTCTAAAACAGCCTATTACTATAGATTGCTATCGCGAAATCCCTTTTCCCTTTAAGCAGATAACTTCCAATAAAACATTTCAATTTCAATATTTTGGAGGATTCATCATGATCAAAGCTATCTTTTTTGACCTGTACGAGACCCTCATTACCGAGTGGGAAAATGGAGAAAGAAAAGCTACACATAGTGTGGAACTTCTTGGAATACACGAGGATACTTTCAAGAAAGAATGGAACAATCGAGTAGATAAAAGAATGGATGGAACTTTTGAAAATTACCAATGTGTATTAGTGGATATTTTACAATCACTAAAAATGTCCATTGACGAAAATGTGCTTGAAATAGTTGAAAAAGAGAGAGCCAAAGCAAAAGCCGTTCCTTTTGAGAACATTAACGAATCTATCATTGATGTACTTCATCAGTTGAAAACCGAAGGAATAAAAATCGGTCTTATTAGTAATTGCACACCTGAAGAGATTACAGCTTGGGAAACTAGTAAACTAGCAGGATTTTTCGATGATGTTATATTCTCGTACAAAGTAAAGTGTTCAAAACCGAATCCTGAAATTTATCTTACTGCTTGTCGAAATCTAAAAATCACCCCAGAAAACTCTATTTTTATTGGAGATGGCGGCTCCAATGAGCTACAAGGTGCTACCGATGTTGGAATGAAAGCCTATCATGCAACGTGGTTCCAACCTGAATGGATGGTAAATGAAAAAAACTTGGGGTTCCCGCAATTAAAGCACCCTTTTGAGCTATTAAAATTAATCAAATCAATGGTTTAAGGAGGATTAAAATGAAGGAAAAGGAATTATTTGACTTTTTTGTATCAGAAGCAGAAAAACCCTTCTCCGGCTGGGATTTTTCCTATATAACGGACACGGGGAGAATGGCTAGTGAACCAATGACATGGAACTATACAAGTGAAATTTTAGATAAGCTCAGAAAGGCAGATTCCCTTCTTGATATGGGAACTGGGGGCGGAGAATATTTGTCAAAATTACAGCCGCTTCCACGCAATACATTTGCAACGGAAGGGTATGAACCAAATGTTCCGGTTGCCCGAAATCGCTTGGAACCATTAGGGGTTAAAGTGATAGAAGTAAAAGATGATAACCACTTACCTTTTGATAATGAACAGTTTGATCTGGTTATCAATAAGCATGAATCCTATTCTGTTTCTGAGCTTTATAGGATATTAAAGCCTGGCAGCCATTTTGTTACCCAACAAGTTGGCGGCAAAGACCATTTGGATTTAAACAAAGCATTAGGGGCAATCGAAGACATTGGTTACTCTCATTGGAATTTACATTATGCCGTTCAAGAATTGAAAAGCGCCGGATTTAGCATTATCAAAAGTCTAGAACAATTTCCGTATACAAGGTTTTATGATGTAGGAGCACTGATCTATTATTTAAGTGCCATCCCTTGGCAAATTCCGGACTTCTCTGTTCAGAAGTACTTTGACAAACTATTGCAGATTCATTATCAAATTCAGGAACATGGTTTTATCGAGTTTAAAGAGCATAGGTTTTTTATTATAGCTGTGAAATAACTATCATATCAATTTCGAATTTTTGCAAGGAGCACAGTGGATAGAACTAATTAAAACACAAGGATTATAGACAATTTATGTGTTTCCCTGTGGGGCATTTCCGTCTTCTCCCACATGAAGGACACTTTATTCCACTTCTCCTTGGGTTTTGTCCTTCACAAACCCTGTGAGGGACACTTTATTCTATTTCGCTTTGTGTTTTGTCCTTCATCCACCTTGTGAAGGACACTTTATTCCGCTTCTCTTTGTGTTTTGTCCTTCATCCATCTTATGAAGGACACTTTATTCTAGTTCTCTTTGTGGTTTGTCCTTCATCCATTTTGTGAAGGACACTTTATTCTATTTCTCTTTGTTTTTTTCCCTCATCCATCTTGTGAAGGACACTTTATTCCACTTCGCTTTGTGTTTTGTCCTTCATCCACCTTGTGAAGGACACTTTATTCCACTTCTCCTTGGGTTTTGTCCTTCACAAACCCTGTGAAGGACACCTTATTCCACTTCGCTTTGTGTTTTGTCCTTCATAAACCGTACGAAGGACATTTTGTTCGAATACCTTCGAGCTATATCCTCCATTCCCTATTTGATAAAATGCTACCCTTTATTCTCCTACCCAGTGATACTTTTTTCGCACAATTACTGCTCACTTTTTACCTCATATCGTTGAATTAACTCAAACGGTCTTACTTTAAATGCTTCATAAGGTATATAGTTCGGATTTATTGCATCTAGCAATCTTGATTTAAAATGTGGGCGATTCACCCATCGATCAACATTTTGTTCATCCACTTTTGCAAAAAGAACTTCGGCCGTTTCGGTTTCATCCGGTCTAGGTGTACCCGATATATATTCACCACGGAAAACAATGCAGAAAATCCCGCTTGTTAAGCTTTGATAGACACCAGTAATCCCATTTAATTTCACTTCGACACCAGTCTCCTCCATGATTTCTCTGCGAATGGCGTCATCAAGGCGCTCCCCTTCCTCGACTTGACCGCCAGGCATTTCATATGTATCAGAACGATGATGGTTTTTAACTAATAGAACTTCACCCTTTTCATTCGTAATATATCCGCTAACCGAGACAATATGTTTTGGTTCATGGTAATTTCCGGTTGGGGCTAAGTATTCTTGGTAACTTTCCAAATACAAATTCCCTAGTTCTTTTCTTTTTTGCTGGGCTAGTCTATGTAATTCAGATTCTCTTATTTTCTCTTCAATTTCATGATAATGTTCTTGGCTTTCATATTCCCAGATCGCCATGATTTCATCTTGCTTTTCGTTGACCCACCTACCAATCAATTTTGCACCATGCTTCATTTGGTTAGGATAAAGATACTTGTGGAAAAAATCAGTAAATACCTGGACTTTTTCTGGTGAAACCTTATATACCTTTTTACGAAAAAACGCCATAATATCCTCCTGAATATTCTGTTAAATTTATACAATAAGTATTTCCAACTTTTTCATGTTTGTCAAATTATTTTGCATCGGAAAATATTGATGCTCCTAGTTTTATATGCTAATATTTTCTTAATAAAACATATACATAACACAGTAACTGACGACAAACGTGGAATCAACCACAAGGGAGCTGTGTTTTTTATAGAGTCGGGTCGTCTGGGCAGAGATAAGGAGGTATCACCATCCTTGTCTCTTTTATTATTTTAAGGGGGATTTTAACATGGAAAACCTTATATTGGACGGAAATGTAGTGGCTCAAAAAGTAAAGGATAGTTTAAAAGAAAGAGTAGCAGATCTAGTAAACAAAGGGGTAACACCAAGGTTAGCAACGATTTTAGTAGGGGACGATCCATCTTCGGAAACCTATGTAAGGATGAAGGGAAATGCCTGTGAAAAAATCGGTATCCAATCAATGAGAATACACATGCCAAAAGAAACAACTACAGAAGAGCTTTTGGATAAAATTAATGAATTAAATGCGGCCGAAACTGTTCATGGTATTCTTCTTCAACATCCTGTACCTTCTCATATTGACGAACGTAAGGCCTTTGAATCGATTGATATTCACAAAGATGTAGATGGTGTCACGAGCCTTGGATATGGTCAAACTGCTTTTGGGTTCGGAAAATATCCTTCCTGCACTCCGGCTGCTATCATGGAAATCTTAAATTATTACAATATTCCAGTCGAAGGTAAACATGCCGTAGTCATCGGCAGAAGTCCTATTTTAGGGAAACCTGTTTCTGCCTTACTTTTAAATAAAAATGCGACAGTAACAACATGTCACTCTCGAACTACTAATTTAGCTGATGTGGTTAGATTAGGTGATATTGTGGTAGCCGCTGTTGGAAAACCTAAATTTATTCAAGGAGATTGGATTAAAGAAGGTGCTATCGTACTTGATGCTGGCTATAACAAAGGCAATATTGGTGATGTTGATTATGATGCCTGTCTGGAATATACCAGTGCTATCACACCAGTTCCCGGTGGTGTTGGGCCAGTCACGATTTCGATGTTACTGAAGCATACGGTGGATGCTGCTGAAGAAACGATTAATAAGTAATGGTGGCCTTCTATGGTTAATAAGCCAAACAAACTCGCCAATTGGCGAGTTTTCTTTTTTGCAGAATTCGGGTCTTTCATCAACGAAAGCCCACGTTCATTAAGGTGGCATTTTTAAGTGAAGCATTTAATGTATTAATAATTTTATTATTATCAAAGCCCCAATAGTAGCCATTACTATCCATTACGATGTTATCGTCTATTATCCAAAGGCTACCGCCATAGGTAACATTATCTTTTGTTCTAATTAACAGTTTTTTGTATTGCTCATGTTGAGTTTGAGAAGGATAGTTATTTGGTTCAATTTCTGAGAATTTTTTCATCTTTGACACATTCTCTACAATCTTTATAACAGTATCTCTTTTCTTAATTTCATATGAATTATTTTCAGTTAGAACAATTATATCCTTTATATCGTTTTTGGAAAGATTAAAGCCCCAGATTGTTATATGTTTTTGCTGATACTGATAATAAAATAAAGAAACAATAATCATTAAAACAATTATTGATAAAACACGCCTTCTCTCTAATGTCATATTATCCACCCGGAATTCGTTAATTTCTAAATATTCACTCTTTATATTATCATAAAAATTATTAATAACCTACGAGATTTTTATTTAACAAAACTGTCCTAGCCTCCCTTATTAAAGAAAAGCGCGCAGATATTATCTATTTGAAATAAAAAGGTTATACAATTCTTAATTTTATGTATAATTAAATTAGTGAATTTGTTATATTAAGGAAGAAAAAATGTTCCTGAAAAGAAAGGGGAGGTTTTATTGAAAAAAGTTATTGTACCGTTCTTCATTTTTTTAGCCATAATTATCTTTGCTTTATTTCAGAATGGTTTTAAAGAAAAACAAGCAAATGCTAAGTCACTAAGTACAGAAGAAAAAATTGAACAGTTTATTGGTGCCACCACTAAGAACGAGAAGATAAAATCTATTGAAACTAAGGTTACACTAAATAAGGACTATTCGGCATTACTATTTGTTCAGAACAATAATAATGTAGGGTACGCTATCATGAAGAACGACAAACCTGTGACTGTTACACATGGAGACAACAAACAATCAGAAGACCAATTTAAAAAATATTTCATTGTTTACGGAGAAAAGCCAACTCCATCAAATACTAAACTAACAGTTAATATCGATCTTGGAAATAACAGAGAGGATATAGAGAAATCCTTTGAATTACAGGGTGGAAAGTATTACCTTTGTTTTTCGAAACTACCGAAAGACGTTCAAAATGCTAAAGTTGGACATGATGATTATGTATTTGAATAATCTATGTCTAAAATGATTTATACTATTGAAGAGACAGGAAAGCATGGCTATTCTATATGCGAATTGCTATGCTATTTTTTGTTCTATTTCCTAAGCATATTCTGATTTTGTGATTCAAAAGAGCACGTCTTAATCTTATACGATGTCCCTTTTATTTTTGTATCTCTATGATTGCATTTGAAGGCTTAAAACCATCTTTATTTCCGTGCACCAAATGTCCATATTTTGTTGGTATTTTGACATACTGAACTACTTTATTCTTATCAAGAAATACAAGTAAATATATATCATCTCGATAATCTATATTAGTTGGATCTTTAAATTTAACACCCAGCTGCTTATTTATAGTTTTTTGATCAGTGTAAGGAGTTATTAGATATGCTTTATCCCAATCGAAGTTCGTTAGGGAATTTAAGTCTATTTCCGTCACGCTATTTTTTCCTAAAGCAGAAATTATAGATTTCTCTAATTCTTTATTATGCATACCAATTACTTGCGAACAACTTACTAGAAAAACTAGTGAAAAACATATCAGAAATACAAATTTCTTCAATATACCACCTCTATTTATTGTACCTAAAAACCATTGGTCGTGTTTTGAGAACAAATAGCTTTCAGTAATAATATTATAAACATTTGTTCTTTCAACTAACCTGTACACCTTGGACTTATTTAGTTTTCTTCTTCAAGATAAAATATTCTATTACAAAAAAGAAAGCCAAGACAAACGCAATTAGACCGGTTGAAACATTCTGATTAAGTATTCCCTTAAATCCTAATGTAAACAATATTACAACAAACAGAGTCGCTACAATTCTAAGTACTAATAATCTCCCTTTATATAAATTCCCCATAATATCATCAACTTTAATATTATTGAAATGCCAAAGCCGTTTTAAAATAGTTTATTTTTCTAAACACGATTATTAAATAACTCATAGTCTTCTTCATTGGATAAATTTGAGGAAGTTACCCAAAACTTCTTAAAAAGTAGTTACATTCACTTTTTCACAATATAATGTAATTCAACAAATTGGTTAAAAGTTCTGGTACCTTTTAAATAAAGTTCTAACTGATAATCACCTTCTTTAAATAATGGAATTCCCTCTCCAATAATAGTTGGTGCTATTGTTAATATTAGTTCATCGATTAATTTTTCTTTTAAAAACGTATGTAATAAGTCTCCGCCGCCAACTAACCATATATTTTTTCCTTCTTCTTTTTTTATGTTATTAGTAAAGTCAATAATATTTTCATTTACAAACTTAACATCATTTGTATGGTTAAATGTTGACCTAGAAAAAACATAACAATCTTTATTTTTGTAAGGGAATTGATCTCCTTCATGTTTCATTATCCAATCATATGTTCTTTTACCTATTAAGATTGTGTCTACCGTTTCATAAAATTCCGAATAACCATTATCTCCTTCACCTTCAACTTTAAATAACCAATCTAAAGAGTCTTCTTTTGTTGCGATGTATCCATCCAAGCTCTGGGCAATAAACAATACTATCTTACGTTGGTTCATCATATTAAGCCTCCACTCCATACTCTAAATTCAGAATACACGTTCTCTATTAGTAGTTTAAAAAAGATGTTTCTCTGATTAGAACCTGTCTCTTAGCTCAAAAAGAAAATTCAACAAAATACTCTCATTACTTTATGAAGGGAAAAATTCCATAGGTTCCGTACAATGAACGTAACCATTTTTCTTATAATAATTAATAGAATCATCACTCGGCCAAACAATGACAAATTCATAATTGTTTTCTTTAACCCACTTATTTATTGAGCCTAGTAATTTACTTCCAACCCCTTTATTTCTATACTCCGGCATTGTATATACGTTGGTCATATAAGCAAATGGATAAGTTATTCTGCCAGGGCGTGGCACCTTTTGTATTAATTCTATGTATATATGCGAAACAATTTTTCCGTTATCCTCTGCAACCCAAATAAACCATTGATCTCCATTAAGAGCATTCTCTAAAAATGTTTGACATTCTTTTTCAAAAACATCGAATGATTCGTTTTTCTTACTTTCATCATGTTCAAGTGTAAAATCCCATCTCATCCTTATTAATTGTTTAATATCTTTTACTTCAGCAAATCTTATATTCATCAGAATTCCTCTCCATTTCAATAGATTAAAGCATTTCTATTAAAAGATGTATTCTATAAGAATGTAGAAAAATCCTTGTTAAAGAAACCTGCCACTTAAACAACAAAAAGGCGCTCTCTCTTAGAGATGCGCACATGTTAGCCTAAGTTATTTCTTCACAAACTATATTTTTTAATTACCAAAATCGATAATAACTATTCTTTAAACTTTACTAGTGTTATTTTGAAACCATTTTTCCTACATATTCACCAATTCTGTTCTGTACCTCTTTAAGTACCCTTGGTTCAGTATTTGGATGGTGATGTTGCAGGACTCTGTGCCTTATTACATGCATTTTTTTAATGTGTTTATTTGAAAAGTGTGTATGGTGGTGATTCATGTCATTTGGAAGATCAAATGTGTCAGCAATTTTCCTTACAACTATTCGGTGCAAACGTTTAATATAGTTCAGCATGTTTATTCATCTCCTTATAAAATTCATATGACAATTACTATTCTTTTGCCTTTGTAATCATCTCGTTTTCATGCTTTTTCAATATCTTTAAGTGGAAACTTTTCAACATCAATATGAAGTTTATTATTTTGAATCAAATTCCAGACTAGATTCGTCCCTTCTTGTAAGGCATCCGGTGTTAACCTAGCTCCTCCCTTATATTCTCCATCATTGTAGTGCGCACGGTATCAACGGAATGTGTAATTGAAGAGGTTTTCCTTCTAATAACCTTGAATTGAAAATTTCTCTAACACCTATAGAATATTATTTAAATATCACTCTAACATATATAGAGAAATATTTCAACATAAATCTATATATGTTAGACTAGTCTTGGAAACCTAGCTAAGGAGATAAAGATGATGGCACTTAATAAGGATGTAATTGTAGAGGAAGCCTTAGAATTACTTAATGAAAAAGGCATAGAGAATGTAAGTTTACGTGAATTAGCTAAAAGACTTGGTGTCAAAGC
This sequence comes from Heyndrickxia sp. FW510-T9, assembly GCF_058781025.1. Taxonomy (NCBI): domain Bacteria; kingdom Bacillati; phylum Bacillota; class Bacilli; order Caryophanales; family Bacillaceae; genus Heyndrickxia; species Heyndrickxia sp. FW510-T9. Next base: position 19,969 of record NZ_JBYSWK010000023.1, read on the forward strand.
ACCTACATTATATTGGCATGTTAAGAATAAAGCCAAATTAATCAATGAAATGTCAGAACGAATATTGCTATCTGAATTTCGTGAAATAAAACATCGAAATGTTGATGAATCTTGGCAAGAGTGGCTTATTAATTTATTTAATCAACTTCGTACAGCCATGCTCTCGTACACAGACGGAGCGCGCGTTATTGCAGGAGCCCATTTTTCCTTAACCATGTCAGGCGTAATGGAGGTTGCAATAAGGACGTTACTTACAGCAGGAGTGAGCTTGCGAAAATCACGTTTAATTGTATTGACTGCACAACACTTCACATTTGGACATGTAATTGAGGAACAGACTCCTCCTGACTCAAGCTTGAACGAAGGTTTTGATTTAGAACAGTTTAAGGAGAAACACCCTACTACAATAGCAGGTATCGAGGAATATTTCGGATCAGGGAAAACGCCTAGCGATCTTTTCAATGATGGATTAAAACTTATTATTAACCCATCATAATCTAACAGAACTTTCCTATACTATTTAATGTAACGACATGTTTAAATCATTTCTGTTGTTTAGTTGTAGCTGAACATTAAGTTAAATATTAACTATTATTAGGACAATTGGTCAACCAGTAAATCTGGCTGACCATCATATTTTTATTAAGAAAAACCACGTTAATTCAAAACATTGGATTTACTTTTTGAAAATATCAGCAACTAAATTACTAAATTCCGTTAAGAAAAACTGCAATTATAGTTGATCTACAGCACTTGTTTTTTCATAAATTCAACAGTTAACTAGAAACCATCCTGTTTCGTGCGGGAAATCTTTTCTCGATAAAGATTGGCCAGAAATCCATTGACGATAAGAAGTAATAGTACCGTCGTGGGAAACTATATAAATTTTTTCTTTTTGTAACAGCTTGCATTTCGAAATAAACTTTTCTGCAAATTTTATAAAATTACTTTCTGGCATTATATTTATTCCAGAAGTCCATAATTCAGATGGTATATCCATATCGATTTCAAATGTTGGATAATCTCCTTTAATTCTTTCTAAATCCATTATTTCATCGCAGGGCAATGTTTTTTCATCTGGAAGAATAGGGAACATTCGCGGTGAAACTAATGGAGTTACAATCTTACGGCAATCAATATTCTCACTCCAAATAAATGTTGTTTGCAGTGTTCTTCTAGTAGGACTAATAAAAATGACATCATTGTCAGTTAAAGGAAATTCATTTCTTAATAATTCTGCTTGTTTAACCCCTTTAGCTGTTAAGAAAGGATCTTTCGCCTGTAGGCTACTTGGTAAATCTAGATTATGCTCTCCTTGCCCGTATCGAATAAGTACCAATTCCACAAAATCACCACTTTTCATTATTATTTATATCTCTTTGTTTCCTTCAAAAAATATTAAGTAAGTATAGGTTTTATTTTCAATAAACCTATATCAACAGACGTCTCTATATATCCAACTATCTGGTCAAACTTAAATACATTAAGCTCTTCCTTTATAACTTCCTTATCGTACTCCATATCGCCTAAAACATAAGGAATGAATTCTTCAACATCCTTGGAAGTAACCTCTTGCAAATCTAAGATTGATGGAAAATGACTTAACGCTTTTCTCAATTCTTCTGTATAGCCATAGTACTCCAATAGTTTTCCGTTCAGTAATCTGAAATCGTTATGATATAAATTAGATATCTCTTTATTAGCTTCCATTCTATTTTTCAACCAAGGAAGATAAAAACCCTTCAACCATAAGTCATCAGCAATCAAATGTGTATAATATCCCAATATATAATGACTTTGCATTTGCGTACTATATTTATGTAAAAATCCATTATAATCAATGCATCTTGAATAATCTTGGGTTTGCCCTATATAGTAATGTGATAGGTCTTTTGGATAAACAGCATCTGGAGCAATTCCTCCTAGTAAAAACGGTGTTCTATCTCCTATCGATAGACACTCCGAAATTCTATTCGCAATAATTAAGTGCATAATTCTCGAACCCATTATTCTCCTCACCTTTCGATAATTTGCCTATTGAATATGTTCATGATTCTTCCTTTACATATGCTTATAGAGTAAATTTTAAAATATATACTCTTGCGACTAAGGAAAGCTTCACTACAGAAGATGCAAGATGACTAGCTTAACAAGGATTACAATCTATTTTTTTAAGATATACCTCTATATAGTTGCGGTTTGTAGCATTTAAACCACTAGGCAATTCGTTAAAACTAAAAAACTGCAAATCAATTGATTCAGTATAATCAATTGTTATGTTTCCTTTTGCTTTATAAGTTAAATAAACAGCGGTGATCGAATATAGTTCGTCTCCATTAGGCAACCTCAAAAAATATTCAGGTCCAGAGCAAATATCTAATAACTCCAATTCTTCAATTTCAAGACCAGTTTCTTCCTTAACTTCTCTCTTTGCAGTATCTTCTAAACTTTCACCGACTTCCATTAAACCACCAGGCAATCCCCAACTTCCATCATTTCTATGTTGTAGTAATAGTTCATTATCTTCATTAACAATTAATACTACGGAACCCGGTAATATTAATGGTCTATTACCTACTAATTTTCTTAATTCCATAACGTAACTCAATTGAGTTCCTCCTATGATAATAATTTTTTTACAAAGTATTCCGAAAAAAATCGGTTTAGTCTTTTTGTGAAATTTCGCCCTATACAGACCTATCCCTATGGTAGATTTTGTAAAACATGCGGTGATTCTTCTCTAACTCTCATCGTCTAATAGAAATATCTCTTGAATGCTTACTTATTCGCAGGATTTCATAGTATTTAGATATAGATAATATGGCATTATGAGATTAGTGGAGGAAATTCAGCACGGCTCCATAACCATAATGGAGTATGGACATCTATTGGTGCTATACCCGTTCCGGTGAGCGCCCTTTCCCAAGCTGAAGCAACTGTTTTTCGGTCTTCTACTGCGCCATTTAAAACTTCCTCCGTACATAATCCAAGTTTTACAGTAGCTTTTAAGATGTGTGTATCTGGTGCAATAGTGATAAGTTCCCGCGATTTCCAAGCAACATCGGTGTAACTCTCCAAGACATATAGCCAATAGTTAAATATCTTCGGTCCTGAGAGATAAGGAAATTCTTTTTTTCTTGAGCCTTGAATAATATTCTTCAATAAAGCAATATCCGCCTCAACAAAATCAATTAATCCTTGTACATTTCCTTTATCAGACGATTTCACTATTCCTTTTGCAACACGCTGCCAAATTTCAGGATGGCGATTTGGTTGTAGACCTACCCGATGCAAAAGCAAAGCTTCTCGTAATTCATCTAGATTACTGTTTACTACAATAGTTGGATTAAAAATCCATTTGTTCTCCGGATCCTGGTAAGCTTGCACCACCGATTCCCATAATTTATAAGAGTTTCTCTGATAGTTCAACGCCATTGCAAGAGTTAAAACATCCATTAACTCATTTTCTTTAACAATTCCAATTAATACATCCTCAGGCATTATTTCTCCACCTAAAAATCCATTGGAATGCATTTTTATTAAGCCATTTATATTATTTAAAAAGGTACTATCGCTCATCTTGTCCTCCGAAAATCTGAACTTATTTATCTATTAACTTCTCTATAAAAGGAAGATTCACCTTCTTAAGCCATTTAATGCTTTTTTAACAGTTAATCCATTGTATTAATCTAGAAAACCATCTTCATTATTTTCGAAAGTTAGAGGATCACTATCACAATTCCTGGGAAGTTTCTGCTCGAACAACATGAAAATGTTCTGCTACATCAATTCTGACAATAAGATGTCTCACCGATAATTCAAAAATTTAATCATAATGAACATGGATTGAAACGTATTCGTATTTAAGAACGTATAAATAGCGAGTGAATTTCGTTTAAATTCAGACTATTAAAACGGGGGATGTATTTTATGAAAATACAAAGGTTATTCACAATTAGAAACTTGTTTATCATTACATTGTTTGCCTCTTACTTTCTACCTTGGGTAAGCCGATTACAAGACATTTCAGATGTATCACTTACAGGATTTTACTATACACTTGCAATGTATTTGTTTTTATCACCGATTGGTCTTGTACTCTCCGCTATTCCAATACTATGTATTATCGTTATAATTCAAGAACTTAGATCAAAAAACACCTCGAAAATTCGTTTAGTAACGTCCATTTTAACAATTATTTTATTTTTTATTGCTATCGCTTATCACACTGTATCTGGAATGCTTATTGGAAAAACGTTCACCAATTCGCTTATTTATCAGTTATCTCAGATGCGTTACGGAGTGTATATAGCACTTCTTTCTTCCATATTAATTATCTTTGGAAATAGTAAGAATAAGGTTGAGTAAAGAAGCTATTTTATCTCCCACCGATTATCCTTATGAAATTTAAAGAAATCCATCAAAAAAGCAAAGGTAATCTCCTTTGCTTTTTAATGACTAATCGAACTATTATAGGCTAATTACTCGGCGGTAATGAAGAACTACTTGAATATCATCATTTAAATACTTCATTTTGTAATATAATTATTTTTTCCCCATTATCGGCTTTCGCAATTTCTTTCGTATTTTCAACTAACCGAAAAATATTATCACAACACTGTTTGGCACCCATGACTAATAATGGTACACCAATGAAATCTATTTTTAATCCCCTGGAAAAAAAGCCACCAAAAGACATCGTGATAGGTACAGTTGGTGAGGTATTAGAGAAAACAACTTTTTCCTTAAATTGAAATTTATCTTCAAGTAATAATGTCCATTCTTTTAGTGCTTTAACAACAAGCTTACTCCTTTTTCTTCCAATCGAATATACAGAGTTTCCCTCATCATCAATCCCATGGAAAATAAGTTTTCCAAAATCCTCTTTCGTTAATTTATTAAAATATTTCACATCTAAAATTTCTTTTGTAGTTAGTTTCTTTTCGGATTGAGGTAATTGCTTTAAATGATATGCAGCCGCCAAAGATGTGGTATGTGTCCCGCCATAATCATTATAGATATATATCATGGTATCATCCCTAATATGTTTTATCTAAAGATATTATGGTCAATAATTGCTTTCTCAATTCAATTTTATAGTTAATACTGTTCCGAAAATACTTCAATTACAAGCATCCCTTGTTAAAGGCATGCACATTAAACTCAAGTTATATCAATCTTCTTGGATTTGTATAAGATTACCGCAAGTATCATCAAATCTTGCATAAGTTCCCCATTCCTCTTTTATTGGTTTTATAGTAAACTTTACACCGAGCTTTTCCAATTTCACGTACTCTTTTTGAACATCTTCTACAAAAAAAGAGGTGATAGGGATCCCTTGTTCATATAGAGCTTTTTGATATGTTTTGGCAGTAGGGTTTTCGTTAGGCTCTAGAAGTAGCTCAATATCTCCTGGTCCATCAGGAGATACAACAGTTATCCATTTAAATTCGCCCACAGGAACGTTGTGCTTTTTAATAAAGCCCAGTACCTCTGTATAAAACTTTAACGCCTTGTCTTGATTGTCAACAAATACACTAGTAAGTTTTATTTTCATAATAATCCTCCCTTTAAATGAAACTTTCCTTTTAAATTTCTAACATCTCACTTTAGCTTCTCGGTTGTTAGGTATCCTATTTATTATTCAATAAGAATCATTCCATATTCTCGTACAATGAACTAATTTATTCGCTTGGAAAGAAAGTTTATATATATCTGGCATAGCAAGGTTCTTCCAAAATGAATAACTATATTGTTCATCAAAATAATTCATAATAAGTACCATGATATTTCCATGTGTTCCAATCACAACGTTTTTCCCTTTAAATTTTTCTAAAATCATTTTAGTAGCTTTTATGCCTCTTTGCTGAGCTATCTTGTTTGATTCTCCACCTTCCCAGGAGAAATCAGGGTTATCCCAAACCTCTTCAATCGCCTCTTCAAAATTATTAACAGACTCTTTTGCTAGCTTCCTTTCTTTAAAATCATCTATAATTTGAATTTCCTTTTTAAGGATAACAGCTATTCCTTCAACCGTTTGAATCGCTCTTAAATATGGACTTGCTACAACGTGATGAATATTTTCTCCCCTTAGTAACTCCTTAACTTTGATTGCATCTTTCATTCCTTTTTCTGATAATGGCCTTTTAAGTTCCTCTGGTGTATATGTAGAATGGGCATGTCGAACGAAATATAAATTTGTAATCATAAAAACCCCCAAAAACATCTTGATTGCAACTTTAATTAGAAACCGATATTTATTGTATTTTCGTTACAATATATTGGATGTCTTCTTCCACTAACTCGTAATAATAGCAAATATTAAAAAAGTATAACAAATAGGAATGTTATGTTAAATTGAATTATATAATCCTATGTCATTTATAGGAAGAATTCTTAAACTCATAAAGGAAAGGTGTTAACACGTTGAAATTTTTAAATTTTCTATTGGGCGGATTGTGGTGTTTAATTTTTCAATTATTTTTCGGAGGTATTCTTTATTTCACTTTTAGATTTATTGCAATATTTTTCCCCGAGAACAGTGCACCTCTTATTATAGAAACCATTATATTTGCCGGTATATATGGAGCAGGCTGGTTTATATACTGGAAAATGCGTTCTGTTTTAGGCATTAAAGTTTCCTTAAATTCGAAAGAGCTCATTTGGTATATATTCATGGCCATGCTGCCAATTATCATACTCTTAATTATATTTAACCCTATACCTTACCCGGATGCTATGATTCCAATTTCATTTGAAGAATATCGATATATTTTTACGCTCTATGTTACAACACTCCTCGTATATCCGATTTATTCTTTTCTATTAAATCGCTACGTTTTTTCTAGCAAGACAAGTCAAAGTAGAAAAACAACCATTACGGTCACATTCATATTTTTATTAGGTATCAGTTGCGCCTACATAAGCTGGTCAATCATGCCGTTGATCTATAAAAGCTATTAATTCGCTTTATAGATTTAAATCTAAAGTACTCTAATCACCTATCTAATTTTCTTTGTTGTTTAAACCGCTTTTTTCTTAAAATTTTACTTGATATACCGTTTTCTTATTCAGAGCTTAGCTGAATAAGAAAATGGGCTACTATTTCAGAGGATTTAAAGCTTTTACGTATACAATTAAAATTCGCAATTGAACTTTTATCAAGCCATACTAAACCAATCAATGAATAACATCTAATTCATCTTTTCTCATATTATTATGGTAATTATCTTATGAAAAATACTAAAAATAAGAATTGCCAAATATAAAATCCCCACAGTTATTGTACAAGCACGAACAATGTCATACCGTTTTTTAATTGGATTAATATATTCTTTTAAATCTGTAATTGGCTGTTCTTCTGTTTCACTTGTAGAACTTCTATTGGCTAATAAGAAGAAAACTATACCGAGCAATCCAAAAGTGCTACTACTTATAATATGTGTTAGACGCAATATAATGGCTACTAACGCTATCAATATTCGAATAATAAAAAGATATTTTAATATTTTCATTGTATCCCCTGATTCCCCGAAATTTTCATTTAATATTCTATTCTTTTCTAATAATTTCTACATTTTTTTCAAGAAACCTTCTCGCTATCACAATAAAATGCCCCCAGTAGGCAGCAGAAATCATTTAAGTTATAGGCACTGCTAAATTTTAATATTGATAAATCACTCATATTAACGGAAACCAAGCTAATATAGGATTCCATTCTTTTTAAACAAGCGCTATCAGTAGTTTAAAAATGTCTATTTTCTTTTTTGAACATTTTATTTCTGATAATAGAACTAATTTTATAGCGTGGGATTAAGAATAATAAAATCACAAGAATACCAATTGTATTACTGAAATCTATGTGGAACTTAAATAAGTAGTAAGTAAAAAAATAAACACAGTAAACAGATAAAGCAATTAAAAAATAATCAAGTATTGCTATTTTCATATACTTAGCTGTCACTACATATATAATGCCGATTAATAATAAAAAACCAAAATCAAACAAATCCATAAAGCCCCCCCTATTTACAGCTTCATTCCAATTCTATTGCATTTTTTAACGTTCTTCCTCTCCTAAACTATTTATTAAAGAAAATTACCCCAATCTAAATGCTTTATATCTTCCACCCTTTTAACTTCTTTTCTAAACCACTCCATATTTCCTGCAAAACGTTCAGAACAAGGAAATTCAATTCGTGCTACACGATTTCCTTGGATACATCTAATTACTCCATTGTAAAAAGGTTGGCTCTTTGGTTTTTCCTGATAAGTAGAAACATATGGAACAATCTCATATCGGTAGTCTATTGCAAGTGAATCAAAATGTTTTTTAGATACAACTTCCTTAATATTTTTATAAGTAAACTCATCTAAATCCCATCGAATTATACAATCTCCATCTGGAAGCTGAACCTTCAACTTAAGGTATCTCCCGATTTTATCCTTTGATACCTCTACGATTCGAAAGTTATTTAAATTTATAGACATACCGACTCTCACCAACCTACTTTTTTTCTACCTACCTAATTAGTAGCATTAATTCGCCTTTCCCTCTTGAATTACCTACCCCGTTTTGAATATCAAAAAAGCTTTACTCTTCATTGAAGTTAAGCACGCTGCTGATTGAAAACTGACATTAATTTTCTTCACAATGAGGTAGGGCTATCAGGAAGCGTAACGGCAAGAATTATATAAATAAGAAGACTAGCCGGTAAAAAAATAAAAATTAATCTTACTCCCAATGATGATATACCAAAATACTCAGCAATACCTCCGCAAACTCCAGATATAGCCTTATCCGTTGATGATTTTTTTAATTTCATTTTCAATTACCCCCAATTCATAATTTCAATAAGTAACATACTTTCCATAGGATTTACGTATTTGTAATAAAAAAGTTTCGATTCTAAATCAAACCATTGTTGTACTAGACTTTCCCTCACCTCAATAAAGTGAATCTAAATAGGGTTAAATTAGATCACCATTTACAATTTAATTTATAAAAAAAATTCATTTTACTAATGCATCGTCAAGGCATAGTATTAGGTTAAAATCAACGTGTTGAAAGGAGTTAATATGAGGGATATTAGAGTTTATCATGTGGATGCGTTTACTGTGGAGAGATTTGGAGGTAATACAGCATGTGTAGTATTAGATGCAGAAAAATTAACGGAAGCTGAGATGCAGAGTATCGCAAAAGAATTAAATTTACCGGAATCCGTTTTCTTACTACCTTCAAATAAAGTAAACACGGATTACAAAGTAAAGTTTTTTACTCCTACTGAAGAAATCAACTTTTGCGGCCATGCTACTGTCGGGTTAACGTGGCTATTGGCGAATGAGTTTGACCTAGCTGAGAAAAAAGATGGGATTGTGTTAGAAACAAATATAGGTAATGTACCGGTTGTATGGCATAAGGAAAACGGAATAGTAACGGATGTGGAAATGACACAAGTTAAGCCAAAAACTCAAGATTTCACAATGGACCATGAAGAGCTTAGTCAACTGGTCGGGGTACCTTTTGAAAGTATTGACTTAGATTATCCAATCAAACTAGCAAATACGGGAAATTGGCATTTACTTGTTCCTGTGAAACATCAAAGTGATATAGACAAAGCAACACCAGACTTAGCAAAGTTAGGGATACATAATAAGGAAAATAATATTAGCACAACACATTTATATACTTTTAACACTACGAAGGATTATGATTTATATACGAGAGATTTTGCACCGGGGGTTGGCATACCTGAAGATCCTGTAACTGGAGCTGCAAATGGTGCACTAGCTGGGTTCCTTTATTTAGAAGGCATACTCCCTCAAGATAAAACGACGCATCTGAAAATTGCTCAAGGCAATGCGATAGGAAGACCTGGTACGCTTTATGTGACAGTCATCCCGACTGAATCAGAACCAATCATCAAAGTTGCTGGGGCAGCCACCATCACTATTCGTGGTATCTTAACATTCTAAATATCCCTGCTTGAATTGGAAGCCACCTTAAGGATTTCCAATTCAAGCTCGAACTACAACTTAGAATCCAATTTTTGATGACTCAAAGAGTGTTTCTTCATTATTAAAATCAAGTGTTCAAGAGAATACCATTTGGACGAAGACGACTCATCATTATTTCATCAATAAATCTACCGTGAGCTTTTAAACTACCTTTCTTTTTACCTTCTACTGTAAACCCAAACTTTTCATACAGTGCTTGTGCTCCAGGATTTGTAACAAGAACGCCAAGCTCCACTCTTTCAAGCATTAACCAATTGTCTGCTAAATCAAGTATTTTCGAAAGCAAGGCTTTCCCAATTCCTTTTTTATGATATTGACTATCTACTCCGATAAATATATCTCCTGAATGAGATCTCCGACCTTGCCCCTGAGTTAGACCTACAAATCCAACAACTTTACCATTAAGCTCGGCAACAAATTCAAATTGATTATGGCTTAAGTTACGCAATCTATTTTCCATAGCGTCCAATCTCATACTAGGGAGAAAAACCATATACTGTAGAACCGCGTCTTGAGTACAGATACGATGAATTGCACTTGCATCATTTATTTGTACAGCACGAATTGTAACTTCCATCACCATTACCTCCTTTGTTACTAAAAAGAAAAAGTATAATTTAGAAGTTCGTTTTACAATGTAAAAATTCCTGCTCCTTCACTGCAGTCTGGTGAATGGTCTGTAAATCCTCAGGATATACCGCGTGTTTTTGTAAATAATAAGAGTGTTAAATACTAAATGAAGGAGGACTTGTATGCAACAGGATCAACAAGCAAAGAAAAACATGACTTCTATGAAACAAGAATTTACCGGAACTGATGCACAGAAAGTAAAACAAGAAATTCAAAAAGATGTAAGCGCAGGACAAGGAGCCATGACTTCCCGAGAAGCAGGAGCAATGCGCGATTAAAAAAACAGCTGAAATTCAACATAAAATTTTTGCTCAAAAGATCTAAAAGTTTAGAAAGATCTCTAGAATAAGGATCACTTTTTCATTTATTTAGGAAAAGTCGTGAAATCTAATTAAATATCTCTATTATCTAAGCTAGTCAAGACATTGCATCAAAATGTAATACCTAATTGAGATTCTCTTGGATTTTTTTAGAATAACAAAAAATGCTAAATCAAAGCACCCTCTCATCTCACTTCCTTTAATTCAGAAATCTTGTCTTTAATTTGAGTAACCAGCGATAGTAAAATAAGCGGAGATATTTCCGTTAAATGCAGAGTAGAGCTCTTTCCGGGGTAAATAAAGGGAGGTTTTCCGCTTAAGCAATGAGAAATTACCAATTTTCACGTTTGTTTCAGTCAATAGGGGAAATTTCTCCTTCTATTTAAACTATTTTTAATCAAATTTACTCATTAAGGGGAATTTCTCCTTCTATTCAGATCTGGTGCTTAACCTGATCCCTAACCGATAAGAACGGACCCTCACGACCCCAGATGCAGGAATCAGCATCTTTTTATCGACTAGTTGAGTAAGTACTTTTCTTACCGTCTTGCCACTTAGCTTCAAATACTTCTCGACTTCTATAGGGAATATGGCCTCTCCTTTTCGAATTGCCAGCCGGAGCACTTCCTTTTCAGCAAAGGATAGAGAGGTCTGGTCCAGTTCATCCCCCAACCATCGGCCAATCACTTGCTGAATAATCTGTTGGCATCGACGAGGCTTTTCTTTAACTTGGTCATAAGAAAATCGGATCACAGTCCATCCGTCAATCACCAACTGGTTTTGACGTTCCAGGTTGTCGGAAAACTGCCATCTGCTTATGTTCTTTAGGTGAGGGCCATACCCGTCGATTTCAAGGCAAATCTGGATGGCGGGACGAATATAAGCAAAATCCAAATACCTTTTGCCATCCTTGAAATCATCGACTTCATATTCTGGATGAAGATACTTGAAATGGTAAAATAAAGGCCACCATACTTGCTTCAAAAACAACGTTTCAGCCTGATTGTGACCTTCTTGCAAGCGCCGCAACCGTTCACCGATTCTTGCCTGCAAATGCGCATTCAAAAAGGCCCGGTATTCTTCTTCAAATCCCATGGCATTCCTCCTCCTATCCAATGGTCATGTCTTTTACAGGACCCTTAATATCCTATTGCCAATAATTCATTTAAACAAATTTAGTGGACAAACTACAAAAAATTATGCAGTTAGCCAAAATGACCTGACTAATTTGGAAACCGATCTTTCCTCAATTTCTTCTACTATCAAATTTTGGTGTTATCTTCAGTGACCTTTATCTATTCCTTAATCAGAGTCATAAAATCATATTCAGGAACTCCATACTTCGCAAACATCTTTTCCCGATACTCTTCAAATGATAAATGAAAATTTTCTGGTAGGTAGTCAAATTGTATGGGATATACTCCGTTTTCATAAGAAAGATCCACAACATGGGCATTTAATCTGCATTCATATTCGACGACACGAATGAATCATCTACATTATTTTTTCATTTGAACTTCGGAAAGATTTTTTAAAAAAATAAGAGTGAAAAAAGAAGTTTAATGTGTCTTAAATTGGAGAAATTAACAAAGACTTGCAGAGTAGCTAATACAATAAGAAAATTCAAGGAAGAATTTGAGGATAGAACTATTTTTAGTTTAATAGAATTCTTATATTTGTCAATCTATTTTCTTTATATTTCGACAATACCATTCTTATCATTTCTATTTACGTAAAGAAATATTTACTGAATTCTGACCCAACTAAAAACCGCCAATATTGATTGACGGTTAATTTTAACTATTTATCGTTGTATAATACCCGCTAAGACTTGGTCGACAAATTCACCTGAAACGACTTCCGCTTTGGATACTCTGGCATCAGGATTGATATCTTTCAAGGTGCTTCGTAGTATCTCTACTGCTTGATCGGTCGATGCTTCATCCGAATTAGAAATCACTATACGGTAATCAAGTTCGTCCACGTTGTAATAAGTGACAGAGACAAACCCTGGTAAAGATTTTAAGAAGGGGTGAATTTCTTTGACCCCCTGTTCATACTCTTCGTCTGATTTGTTCACTGTGTTTTTAATGTATACTTCGATACCAAATGGCCCGTGCATTGAAACACCTCATTTCAATACTTTTTTAGTTTGGTTGCCTTGCAGTCTAATAGTAGCATTTGATTTGTGCAAAGTATGTTGTAATTTCCCATAGATATAAATTAAAATCGACAAAACAGATGTAAGCGAAGGACAAGGAGCCATGGCTTCTCAAGAGGCAGGAGCAATGCGCGATTAAACAACCATTCTAGTGGTTTTTTCTGCTTCAAAATTAAAACAACCGCAAATGGAGCAGTTTTTAATCTTTCTTTTCCGTTATAAAGTAGAAAAATTTATACTTTCTTTCTTTTTAAAACGCTGTTATCCAGCTTTTTTTAAGCGAAAATATCATTGAACAGTGCCCGTCCCCCCACTCCGAAAATTTCCTCACCGATTGTAAAAAGACAAAAAAATTGATATACTATTTTTTATTGGTATCTGGTATACCAGATACCAATATGTATCCTTTATTAGATTTTAACTACTACTATTATGATTAAGGATGAAAATAGATGACTTTCTTAAAGGCAGAACAACCGCAATTGTTTAAAGATCATGCATATAAAGAATTAAAAAAAGGAATTATTCAACACGAAGTCAAACCTGGTTCCATGTTAAATGAACGCTCACTTAGTGAAAGCCTTGGAATTAGCCGGACCCCATTAAAATTAGCTTTGCAACAGCTAGAACTAGAAGGCTGGATTCAATCTGTACCAAGAAAAGGGATTTTTATCAAAAATATCAATAAGCAAGATGTTGATGACGTTTTCCAATTACGTAAGGCTAATGAAGTATTGGTTATTGAACTACTAATTCCACTTCTTGATAACGAAACAATTTCTAAGATTGAGACGGTGGATAAGCGACTATTTGATATCAAGGAAGACCCTTTAAAATTTGTGTACTGTGATTCTTCCTTTCACTTGTTGTTAGCGGAGTTAAGTCAAAATCTTCGACTGTATCAATTAATCCAAAACCTTACCGATCATTTTAATTGGTATGGATTCGCTGCAATAAAGGCAGGACTAAGCTTAGATAAAGTTTATTACGAGCATAAGTTAATTATTGAGGGACTAAAGGAGAGGAATGTACGCCAAACAACGGATGCTGTTTTGAATCATATTGATAACACGTATAGAACAATAATAGATAGCCTTAAGGAGTGAATAGAAAGTTTGAGAAGGTAATCGTCTACAAATCACATTTTTTATCCGATGAACGATATTGTCCATTTTTATAAGAAAGAAGGGAAGTTGTTTCCAAAAAGAGAGACAACACAACATGAAAATTCTCATCATCTTTTTACAAGTTTGTATTTTATATATCTTTTCCTTCATTGGAACCGTAATTCATAATTTTTTCCACCTAATTATTCCGGGTAGTATCATAGGACTCTTATTACTTTTTATTTGTTTATGTTTAAAAATTGTTCCAGTAAAGTGGATTGAAAATGGAGCTCACTTTTTGCTAAGTATATTAATGTTATTTTTTATTCCTACAACAGTTGGTATTATGAACTATCCTTCGTTGCTGTCTATTCACGGTACACTGCTCGTTTTAGCCGTACTATTAAGTACCGTCATTTCCATTGCAATAGCAGGAAAGACAGGTCAATTTTTTGAGAAAAAAGCACAAAAAAGAAAGGATGATAAAGAATGCAGCAAGTTCTCCTCGCATTCTGCATGATTTTATTTACTGTCGTTGCTTATTTTGTGATGACTAGAATTTATAAACGGTATTCTTATCCGTATTTAACTCCCGTTTTAACTGCGACTGCTATTATTATCATGATCCTTTTAGTGTTTCATATTCCTTATAAAAGCTATATGATTGGCGGGCAATGGATTAGTTCCCTTTTGGGTCCATCCGTTGTAGCACTTGCTTACCCTTTGTATAAACAACGTCATTTTTTAATAAATCACTTATTCACCATATTGGGTGGGGTTTTGGTTGGTGCTATTTCTGGAATGGTCAGTGTTGGCCTCCTGGCTAAAATCCTTGGGATTAATCATACATTAATACTTTCCATTATTCCTAAATCTCTCACTACACCTGTTGCAATTGAAGTAGCTAGAGGATTGGGAGGAAATCCGTCAATGGCAATTGTCGGTGTTATGATTGCAGGAATCTTTGGCGTAATAGCTGCTCCTACTATCTTTAAATTGCTGCGAATTCATAGCCCCATTGGCAGAGGGATCGCTCTTGGTAGCGCATCACATGCTATTGGGACTTCAAAAGCAGCTGAATATAGCGAACTAACCTTTTCAATGAGTTCTGTTACAATGGCATTATGTGCAATCATTGGCTCCTTTCTAGGCCCAATTGTCGTGTGGCTACTTCATATTTGAGTACCCCTCACGAATAAAATAGCATTTCCTTATACATGTAGGTGGTCCAATCACCCTATCTAAAAGAAGTCCAATTTCCTCTATTTGCTCTTTGTAAATTGGACTTTTTATCTGATAAAAATGGATTCAGCTAATTTTTAACGTTATATGTTTGGTTAATTGCGTATTTTTGAGTTGTTGGTGAATATGAGTTTATTATCCCTATTTGATCATAATCAAAAGAACTGCGTGTTTTTAACATTAAAAAAATGGGAAAGGCAGCCTTCTTCCCATTTTAAAGAATATTAGATTTGGAATTTAGAAATAGATTCCTGAAGATCAGTAGCCAGTTTGCTTAACGAAATAGCAGATGCAGTGATCTCTTCCATTGAGGCGTTTTGTTCCTCTGCCGATGCTGCAACGTTTTGAGTATTCCCTGCTGATTGTCTTGAGATTACAGCAACTTCTGAAATCATGTGAACCATTTCTTCTGTTCCCGCATTCACTTCTTCAACAATTGCAGAAACTTCTTGTGTTTGGGCAGTTATACCATTTATCATTTGAACAATTTCCTTGAATGAATGGCCCGTTTCCGTTACTTTTTTAATACCTTCGTTTACAGATTCAGTTCCCTCATTCATAGATTGAATTACGCGATTAATTTCACTTTGTATTTGTTGTATCAGCTCTTGTATCGATTGTGTTGCTTCCCCAGATTGTTCGGCTAATTTACGGACTTCATCCGCAACCACTGCAAAACCTCGACCGTTTTCTCCTGCCCTTGCAGCTTCAATCGCAGCGTTTAAAGCAAGCAAATTGGTTTGAGCAGAAATCTGTGAAATTAAGTCTACAATACTCCCAATTTCATTTGATCTTATACCAAGCTCGTTTACAATTGTTGCTGTTTTCGTCACCTGCTGATGTACCGTATTCATTTGTTCTACAGTTTCAATAACCCCTAAATTTCCTATTTCAGCTTTTTGATTTGTATTTTCACTTAGATCTCTAACTGTTTGAATTGAGCCAGCCATCTGCTCCATTCCATTTGAAATTTCTGTTACTACTTGATTTGCTTGATCTGTATTAGTAACTTGTTTTTCAGATCCGTAAGCCACTTCTTGAATGGCATTCGTAATTTGTTCTGTTGCTTTAGTAGTTTCTTCAGTACTTGCTAACAATTCTTCTGATGAAGCTGCTACCGTCTCAGCAGTTGCACTAACATGACGTATTAACTCCGCTAAGTTAAAATTCATTTGATTAAATGATTTAGCCAATTCGCCAAGTTCATCTTTATTTTTAATAACGACAGGTTCCATTGCTAAGTTTCCATTTGCTACCTGTTCTACATTTTTGGTTATTTTCTCTATAGGTTTTGTGATCATTCGCGACACAATATAAGCTATTAATAATCCAGTAAAGATAGCAATGATCAATATAATAATACTTTGTGTTTTTCCACTATTATATATTTGATCTCCTTCTTTACTTGCATTAATACTATTATCTTTATTAATTTTCACTAGCTTATTTAAATCAACTTGCATACTATCAGAAATATTCCTTGATTGTTGAATAATTTCAATAAGCTTATTTCCGTTATTTGAACCAGCTCCATTGATAATATCCATATTTCTTCCTAAATCAACGAATGATTTGTGTAGTTCTTCATAATCCTTCCACTTATTAACTAATTCATTAAAATATTTACGATCCTCATCAAGGTAAATCGTTTTTTCATAAATGTTTAATGTTTGATTAACCTTTTCAATAGTCGTATTCATCTCTTCTTCAAATTTATCCATTTGCTGAGCATCTGGTTCAAGAGTAAGTCTATATTCTAATGCAAGAAGATGTTCTGTTCGATAGTTAATATCGTTAATTGCATTGATTGCAGGTAACCATTTATTTGCAATTATTGTTGATTGATGATTAATATTTTCCATCTTGGTAATAGATAACCATCCTAAAGAACCCATTAGAATTAAAATAGATATAAAGCCAAGATATAGTTTCTTTCCTACTGAAAATTTCAATTTCATAGTTACTAGTCACCTTCCTTAAAGTTTTATTGATCGAGATTGATCGTGATATAAGTCAAATTGCAATTCTTTTTATCGGATTTTACTTTATAAACTTTCATCAATTGCCCCCCTTTTTAAAATCTTCCTATTTTTAATATATATATCGACAAATTTCCCATATTTATCGACAAAAATTAATTAATATCGACAAAAAACTTCCTTCATTCGACATATTTCCGACAAATTATAAATTATCTATAAAAGCTTTAAATAGAATTTGTTAGGATAAAATAACCTGATTTCTAGTTGGAAATAGACAGCAATATATGAAAAATGGATTTTTCTAGTAATCACGTTATTGGAAGAAGGAAAACTATGTATATAATTAGTAATGTAAGTTTAGGGTTTTTATGTAATAATTATTTTATAGAAATGTAAATTTACAATTCATTCATAGTGGAAGTGGGGATCATAATGGCAACGGGAACACATACAGTAGAAATTCCAGTAGATGTACAAGCAGTTTGGGAATATGTCAGTGATCTTGAAAAATGGGCAACAACAGTACCAGCTTATAAAGAACATGAAATCATAAATGACAAGCAATCTATTTGGACATTTGAAGGTAGTGTGAAAGGTATTAAAAAAACAGTACAATTGCAGGTAGATATTACAGAATGGAACGAACCTTCAAATATTAAGTTTGAAATAAAAGGTTTATCAGATAATTTTACAGGAAGCGGTAACTTTACTGCAGAAGATGTTAATGGTAAAACAACAATGACTTGTACCGTGGAAGTCCATGCAGGCGGATTATCGGGTGCGGTGCTAACACCAATTATCAAATGGGTTGTTCCAAAAGTAGCATCTCGTTTAACAGAATCTATCGCACGTAAAATTGCAGTATTCTCATAGTTTTCAAGTATTAAAAGTCGCTTCTTTTTGGAGTTACCTCCTCTGAAGCAAAGATGGTAACCAGAATACATCATTAAGAATTTTACTAGAAATTTTATAATTAGTGAAAAAGGAGGCTGTCCAAATAAAATGGACGACCTCTTTTTTTCGTTGTGTCACCCATTTACCAACCTTAAATCTCCGCTTTACCATCATTTGTGATACGGTTCTCCGTAATTTATCTAAATGCGGTTTTTATTGTTTAATTAAAGTTAGTACATAACTTAATTAAAAAAGGTAGGATCATGGGTGTCATTTTATTAGGTAATTTCCATGCTTTCAATTACGACAGGAAACATTAACTTGCATTTTTGTTGAACTTACAAAGAAATTAAATTATCTTTCTCCTAAGAGATATAAATTAACCTGAACAAATCAACGAGGTGAGAAATAAGAATGTCAATTTTAGATCAAAATATCCCAAATGAATACTGGAATGCCATTATTACGAATGACGAGTTATATGATGGGCTTTTTTTCTATGGAGTTAAGACAACTAACATTTATTGCCGTCCTTCCTGCAAATCAAAAGAACCAAGAATTGAAAATATTGTCATCTTTCATCACCAAGAAGATGCTGTTCACAACCAATTCCGTCCGTGTAAAAGATGCAAGCCTGACTTATTTATACATCCGAATGAAGAAATCATAAATGAACTCGTTGAATGGATAAATTATCATTACCACAGGCCTATAACATTAGAAAAGTTAGCCTCCATAAGTAATATAAGTCCATTCCACCTGCAAAGAATGTTTAAGCATTTAAAAAAGATGAGTCCGCTTGAATACATTAATAAGGTCCGCCTAGAGAAAGCCACATCCTTTTTAATAGACACAGATAAAAGTATCACTGAGATTGGAATGGAAGTCGGGTTTTCGAATTCCTCCTACTTTAGTACATTTTTTAAAAGAGAAACAGGATTTACTCCTGTGTTGTTTAGGAAAAAATATAAGACAAAATAATAAAAATATAACAGCAAGAATTTGAAAGTAATCTTCCTCCTGAAAATAATATACTTACTTTGCATCAAAAATAGGTGGAGGACGTGAAGTTATGCATAAAACAATTGATCCTAAGATATTTTATTTTGGAACCCCAGTGGTCCTGATTAGTACGTTAAATGAAAACGGTACTCCTAATTTAGCCCCAATGTCATCAGCATGGTGGTTGAATCAATCATGTATGCTAGGGATGAGCGGGAATTCCCAGACTGTCACAAATTTAATTAGGGAAAGAGAATGCGTTTTAAACTTACCTTCAGCAGCATTAGTCAGTTCTGTCGATAAGTTAGCTCTAACAACTGGAAAAAAACAAGTATTAGAAAATAAACGAAAAATGGGTTATGAATATGTAGAAGATAAATTTGGAAAGGCGAATCTTACTGCAAGTCCCGCTCAATTAGTGAGAGCACCAGTTGTAAATGAATGTCCTGTTCAGCTAGAAGCAATTGTTAAGAACATTCATTCATTTGATGAACCTAGTGCGATCAAGGCGATAGAAGTGGAGATAATAAAAACACATATTGACGAATCTATTTTAGTAGAAGGAAAGGAAAATTATATTGATCCTGAAAAATGGAAGCCTCTTATCATGAACTTCTGTGACTTTTTTAGTTTAGGAGAAAAAATACATCCTTCCCGGCTAGCAAAACCATTTATTTCTCAATTTGAAAACGTTTAATAAGATGAAGTCTGCATCTCTTGAAGCGTTTTGTTAGCCAAAAAGTACAGTAATATCCATCTAAAAAGAAAAGTAAAACAGAGAAACATTTACGTTTTATGAAAAAGGCGAATAAAGATTTAGCAGCCCGTTCTTTCTATGGTTAACTTTACTAAAAATTTCAAAAAACTAGAAACATGATAAAGCCCAGATGTTATCCTACTGGGCTTTATTTCAAGTTATATACGGGTAGATTTAATATCGACTTTTTTCTCGGCACTATTTAATTTTCATGAGACAAACAATAAAAGTAATTTTACAAATAACTTGAAGAAATTAACAAAAACATTAGCGATAACTTACATAAACCAATAAAAGAACTTTAATTAAGATATTAGAAACCGACAAAATAAAAAACTGATTCATAACTATCTATGAGCTATGGATCAATTCTTTTTTAGTTTATGCGGATAATTATATTATGAATTTTTTTAACCTTACCAATGAATTATTACTTTTCCTCTTGATCACCATTTTCACCCTTATTTATTGCACGACCGTCTCCACCAACCGCATGCTGTTGTTTCGTATTAGAACTTCCTATGGCCGAATTAGTACCTCCCGTACTATCGATTCCGCTGCCGCTTGCCACCTGAGTAGCCGACGACTGTTTTTCACCCTTATTTATCTGATTATTGATGATGATAACAATTTCTCCGTTACCATCCCAGTCTTTATGCTGTTCATGGGGTTCCGTCTGCTCCCCTTTCATACCGCTGTTTCGAGCTACCCCATGTGCTCCCACACTTTGCTGTTGATCGGTATTCGAGGCATCTATTGTTCTAAAAGACCTATGTATACATATTTTGTTAGAGGAAACATTCGTTATTCGAAGTGGAAAAAGATTTATTAAACTACCAAAAAAATTATGTATCTTCGGATAACACCCAACAAAATTGATTACATTTTAAAAAAAGGGGGAGTAACCTAAATGAAATTGAAAAATGCCGGAAAAGTTTTTGTGATTTTTTTAATCATGTTTAATCTTATTGTATTATCTGTTCAAGCAAGTACAGGTGACCGACAAACGCCGTACTCCGCGTTTAAAAAACACAAAATAACCTATCAGTACGATTCGTCTTATCCAAAAAGAACGATGGAGTTGCAGCTGAAAGAAATTTATAATGGGGACGAAGCTAATCGAATTATTCATAATGAATTCAAGGATAATCCTCAGCCGAAAGCTGATGAAGAGTGGATTTTGATGAAATTTCATATAAAATATGTTACCGGGCCGGAGGAATTACTTCCAATGGGCGACTTCATTTCTAGTTATACGGATCAAAATTTCTTCACACCAGATGGAAAGCAAATTAAAAACCCTGGGCCGGCTCCATTATTTTTTGATGAATTTGCTGGCTATGATGAATTCTCAGTAAATTTATACCCCGGGGGTGAATCAGACGTCATTTATCCCATTCTTGTAAAAAAATCAGTTGGTGGATATCCCTTGTTACGAATTAAAACAAACTCAGACAATAATGGGGATTCATATGCTTGGTTCAACACAAATCCAAAATACGTGGAGCCAATTGATGCAACGAGCGTTCAATTGAATAAAACAAACATCCGCTTAGGTGCCGGAACCTCCGAAAAACTCACTGCAGTCATTCAACCGGAAAATACCACTAACAAAAAAATAACTTGGGCAAGCAGCAATAGTACTGTTGCCAAGGTCAATACCGATGGAACCATCATCGCTTTAAAAGCTGGTAGTACAAAAATTACAGCGAAAACTTCCAATGGGAAGCTTGCAACTTGCAGTGTAACGGTTGTTCCTGTTTTAAGCGTTGTTTCAAGCACCGGAAAATCCGTTGTCAATAATGCGGTATTAAATAAAAATATTACAGTTAAAATAACTAATAATAAATTAAATTCAAAGGCTGTAACAAAGAATGGAAGCAAAATTACTTGGCCATCCTCCAACACATTTACGAAAGACGGAAAATACAAAATAACAGTGAAGGATGGCTACGGAAAAACATACACATATAGTTTCACGATTGATAAGAAAACTCCATCAGTTCCTACGGTAAATAAAATTACAAGTAAAACCACAAACGTTACCGGTACAACCAAAAAGAGCGCGACCGTATATATTTACAAAGGAAACAAATGTCTTGCCAAAGGAATTGTCAACAATAAAGGAAAGTACCAAATAAAAATAAAAACACAACCGAAGGGAACGACACTAAAAATCTTTGCTAAAGACGCTGCCGGCAACCAAAGTAAAACTAAAACCATTAAAGTAAAGTAATAATATGAACGGTGTAAGGCATCATGTGATAATTCACAAGGTACCTTACACCGTTTGTTTTTAATATAAGTCATCATCTTCATCAAAAAAGAAAGAGCAGTTTTGTAACGGCTCTATCAAAAGTATAGTTATTAAATTCAGCCCGAAAATTTATTCCCTAGATACTGTTACAATTTTTGTTACACTAATTCTTCCTTTTTTATCTTTTGCACTCACATATACTTTCGTTCCAATTCGTTGCTTCGGAATTGTCACTTTGTAATTACCCTTCACGTTTGCTTTAGCTGTATATGCTTTTTTTCCGATTTTTACAGTGATTGTGGCTTTTGGCTCTGTTTTTCCCGCCATTAAAGTTGATTTATTATTTATTTTATTGACCGTTGGCATATTTGGGGCAATTCTTATCACTTTAGTACTAATTACAGCACTGACATTTCCTTTGTTATCTTTTGCTTTGATTGTAATTACTGTTCCTGTATTTTGGACCGGAATTGTCACTTTGTAATTACCCTTCGCATTTGCTTTAGCTGTATATGTTTTTGTTCCGATTTTTAAAGTGACTATGGCTTTTGGCTCTGTTATTCCCGCTACTAAGGTTGATTTATTATTTACAGCATTGACTGTAGGCATATTAGGTGCAGCTCTTATTACTTTTGTACTCATTACGCTACTTACATTTTCCTTACTATCAGTTGCTGTGACTGAAATAGTTGTTCCTGTATTTTGGACTGGAATTGTCACTTTGTATTTACCAAGTCCATCTACTTTAGCTTTATATACTTTTGTTCCGATTATTACGGTGATAATTGCTTTTGGCTCTGCTTCTCCCTTCACCAAAATTGATTTATTATTTACTGGGTTGACTCTTGGCATATTAGGTGCAGCTCTGATTACTTTTGTAGTCATTACGCTACTTACATTTTCCTTACTATCAGTTGCTGTGACTGAAATAGTTGTTCCTGTATT
>NZ_JBYSWK010000023.1:43381-62198 GCF_058781025.1 Heyndrickxia sp. FW510-T9
TTGGACTGGAATTGTCACTTTGTAATTACCAAGTTCATCTACTTTAGCTTTGTATACTTTTGTTCCGATTTTTACGGTGATGATTGCTTTTGGCTCTGCTTCCCCCGTCACCAAAGTTGATTTATTATTTACTGGATTGACTCTTGGCATATTCGGCGCAGCTCTGATTACTGTTGTAGTCTTTACGGAGCTGACATTTCCTTCACTATCATTTGCTGAAATGGAAATGGTTGTTCCCGTATTTTGGACCGGAATTGTGACATTGTAATTCCCCATTCCATCTGCTTTTGCTGTATATGCTTTTGTTCCGATTTTTACAGTGACAATTAATGCTGGCTCTGTTTTTCCTGTCACTAAAGTTGATTTATTATTTACTGGGTTGACAGTGGGAACAGCTATAAATTTTTTGACGGTGATTATGGTTGACTCACTTTTATTAAACCAATCATCTGTGGCCGTAACGTATAATTTACTACCAGCGTTTTGTCGTTTTATATTAACTCTAAAATCCCCATTCTGACCGGCTGTCGTTTCCCCAATAAGATCATTATTTTCGTTTACTACCTTAATAACAGAAAGTTTTTCAGCATTACCCGTGATGTACTCACTTTTGTCAGTAACATCATAAACAATCGGTTTTTCTGGCGGGACAAGTTTTATATACGGTGTATTTTTGTCGGGTGCCAGTAAATAAGGATTGTAATTGATATAAGAACCAGAGCTAGGCTCGTTATTTTTATCAAAAATCATTTTTTTGATCGCTGTTTCGTCTGTTGTTCCCCAATAGTTATTGATCGCTGTCATTTTTGCCGTCGGATAACCAGCAGGTAAAAGTAATGCATAGCTTCCATTATTCTTAGATTTTAAAAAAGAATTATTTGCAACAATTGTTTCAGAACTTCCGGTAGTATCCAAGTTGGAAACAGCATAGTCTGTATAATTGTAAAATACATTATTTAATATATTTACCTTGGCATCAAGGTATGTTCTAACATTTATTCCGCATGAATTGATAAAAACATTCCGTTCGATAAAAACATCTTTTGGCGGATAAAAAAGGGTTAAGGGATTTGATAAATTGAAGATCCTTGAATCTTTTAAAATCAAATTTGTGATAAGCCCCCAACTTTTATTACCACTTTGAATGATGTCAGCATTTTCAAGGTGGATAGAAGCCGAAACTGGATCGTAATATGGATCGTTAAAAATCACATCGTTTAATATTATTTTTAAATTAGGGTTCCCGACCGCTTCAAAATCCCCGTCCACCATAATACGCCTATTATTCCCTTCAATCGTCACCCCTGGTTCTACCGTTAATTTAACACCATAGTTAACTTGAATATCTCCTGTTAAATAATATGGAGAGCCTGCCCTCGTCCATGTAGTATTCTGATAAATGGTTCCACTAACATCTGTCCCTGTATTTGCTTTAGCAGGGATATACCCTTGAAAACACATAAATATTAGCATAAAAAGGAATATTGTCTTCAAATACCTAACCATAGATTCTCCTCCCCAGCTCTAAAGGCTTTATTCTCTCAAATTTATTTATGCCGCAATTCTGCGCTCTAGACGTTTAAACTTTTCAAAAAATAAATTCATATGTATGAATTTAGGGTGAATAAATGATATCAGCCTTCATGCAACAAATGTTCATCTAATTAAAACAGCACCTTCCATACTACTGGAATGGTGCTGCCTTTGCTTTATAGAAAAAACCGCACTTTACTTAGGATACGGTTCTTTCATTGTGTACTTAAATGAGTTTTTTAATTATACTTATAAAATTCTTGCGCTAACTTCCACAAGAAATATGTCCTTTTTATTTAGATTGATTAATTGTCCCTTTAATATATTCAGGGAGAATTAATGTCCCCTCCTTATATTCTTTTAGAGAAAACGTCATCGGTGTACAATTCCCACCAACTCCAATTATGATGCTTAAATCTTTTGGGGAATAGACAACTGTATGCAACGTACCAAAATACTCTTTATAGTGTTTAAAAAATATCGGGGAACTTTCATCATTAAAATGATGATAAGCAGACATGGGTGATAAACTTTCCGATAATAAGGAACTCACATACTCCTTACGTTTTATCGATCCTTGTACTCCTATTTTGTTTTTCTCTCTCAATTTTTCTGACTCAAAGTGATTTGTACAAATAAGCGGATTTGTGAAATTTACGATCTGTTGTTGTGGAGAAGCTTCTACTTTTACACTTGTGCCACTTTGATCTGTGATGGAGTAATTGTAGCAATAACCATGAGGTATTTTTGTAATGAAGTTTAGCGCCTCTTCAATATTTGCACATTGTTCTAAAAGCATTCTAACAATAGCAGGTGCAATAAATCCTTCTTCCCTATGTTGGTTATTTACAAAATGTAACCCTACGACGAGCCCTTTTTCATTCATTCCATCAAGTCTTCCAATTACTAGTTCACTAAAACCCACACTAGCATAGCCATCGGTTGGTTTCGTAAATACAAGTCTTGCATCGTACATTTCCGGGCTAAAATCATAATTGCGTACGTAATAGCCCTCATTCACCAAGGTTGTACACCCCATTTCTGGAAATACTACATCATACCCACTAAAAAGTTTAATGGTAGTATCTAATTCCATATCTAATCCTTCCGCCAAGCCTATTAGTTCTTGAAAAAGATTCGGTGAAACATTCTTTAGTAGTTCCTTCGCCTTGCGTTCATTTGAGTTAATAGTTAATTTTTTCAGTTGGTCCAATTGTTCTAAGTTCGGTAATGACCGTAATTCTCTACCTTGTTCCAAGCCAAATTGATAATAGTTTCCTGTCAATTCTACTATTCTTACAACTAACTCTTCATTTTTATACATTTTTCGTATCCTCCCTTATTCCAAATTGAGTAACAGGCAATATTAAATCGAGATTTGTGAAGTCATCCCCACGATACCATTCTAATATTGAACCTGTAGGAACCCAGTTATTTTCGTTTGCATAGTTTATTAATTTCCGATAGCCGTCTTGAATTTTTGTTATTGGATCATTAAAAGACATAGCTATATAAATACAAGCAGGCATATGTTCTAGCAAATCCATTTCAGTTACCTTGTTTGGCTGTATGTCAAAAGGTATTCCGAATCCAAATTGGACTTTAATCACGTCTTTTCCAGAAATATATTTTAAATAACAACTTTTTATTGGAATATTTAATTTCTCAAGTTCTTTACCCTTCTTCGTAACAATCTCTCTGAATTTCCCAATTTCTGATTCTGCTAAAAACCAAATAACTTTTTCTGCGCTTTTCTCTAAAAGATAGATATTTCGGCTTGTATAGTCACTTTCTAAGTAGCGTAAACTTACATTTAAAATATCTAGCCTTCCCTTTATCATCTGAATCCAATTATCCATCATTTTTTGTCGTGTTATATCATCGCTTTCCTCTAAATACGCTTGAATATTTTTTATTGGTACATCTGCCAAACGTAAACTTGAGATTAATTTAGCTACTGCAACTTGATCTTCCGAATAAACTCGATACCCACTGATGTCTCTACTGACTGAACGAAGTAAATTTTGTGACTCATAATACCTTAATGCACTTTTGGAAATACCAGTTATTTCAGCGAAATCCTGTATTGACATGAACTTACTCAAACCATTACACCTCCTATAATTCAATGTTACATCTTAAAGTTACTTTAAGGTCAAGAGGAAATTCAAAAATAAATAGTTTGCTATTCAGGAAACTCTTCACTAACTTTTATGAAGTTAAAATAAACCTTATTTACTTATGATATGCATCATCATAATATATCTAAATGAGGCTTTTACTATTAGCTTTAATTATCGAAAGGTCTATAGCTAAAAATGGTTATTCCATTGAATTCATCTTCCATATAACAGCTCGTTAGAAACTTTTCAATCTGTCCTAGCTTTTGAACTACATGGCTCTCTACGTAGTCCATAAGGGGAATCCTACTACTTCTGTCCATTTCAAATCCTCTGCAAACCCCTCAAGAAAAAATACTGAGCGTTTTCTAAAGCAGTACCTACATAGGTGAGATGAATATTTTCTAAATTCGATTGCTTATGATATTTTCAGGTTTCCTTAGTGCTTTAAAATTACATAATCTTTACATATTCTTTACCTTAACTTAAGCAGAAACAACCGATTTCTTAATACAATAAAAGAGAATTTACTATTTGGAGGGATTGAATGGAGAATACTTTTGCGGTTTCAGATGATGTTGATTGTGAGAACCAATTATTTTACAGGAGTGGATTTTTATGAAAATTGCTATTTTCAAAGATACCGTCCACCTTGAAATAAATAGAGTTACACGATCACGTATGCTCTAACAAAAAACTGGAATCAATAAAATCGATAGATCTACTTTACATACAGTTAGTAACAACAAATGAGGGGATTGAGGAAAACATGCATGAAAATATCATAGCTTTTATATTAGGAATCGTAGAAGGATTAACCGAATTTTTGCCGGTATCATCAACTGGTCACTTGATTTTAGTTGGTAGCTTATTAGGGTTTGAGGGTGAAAAAGCCAATACTTTTGAAGTAATTATACAACTTGGTTCTATGCTAGCTATTTTAGTTTTATATTGGAAAAGATACCTTTCTCTATTAAATTTTAGTTCAATTGGGAAACCCGAAAAAAGATTAGATGCTATTCACATCATATTGGGGGTAATACCTGCTGCAATAGTAGGGATATTGCTACATGACTTCATTAAAAACCAACTTTTTTCACCTAAAGTTGTGGTATTTAGCCTTATAGCAGGTGCAATATTAATGATATTTGCAGAAAAAAAACATAGAAAATTCACCTCTAACACAGTGGATGAATTGAGCTATAAGCAAGCTTTTACCATTGGACTATTCCAATGCTTAGCAGTAATCCCTGGTTTTTCTCGTGCTGGATCTACCATATCCGGAGGGTTACTAGTTGGTGCAAATCACAAAACAGCAGCAGAATTTTCCTTTTTGGTTGCTCTCCCTATTATGGTAGGTGCGACAGGCTTGGATTTTATTAAAAGCTTACATTTTCTACATACAAGCGACATTCCTTTGTTCGCTATCGGTTTTATTACTGCATTTGTTGTAGCCATGTTAGTAGTGGTATTGTTCCTTAAAATACTAACAAAGGTTGGTTTAAGCGTTTTTGCTTATTACCGAATTGCATTAGCTGCCTTATTTATTATCTTTGTACTACTTTAATAATTTTAACTAGAAGCCTATTAAACATTACAAGTCTAACAAAAACAACGAGGACAAAGATTAGGCTCAGCTATTGGAAGAATTAATAAAGAAATTACGATGGTATTATTCAAATCAAAAGAGAAATGAATAGGGTATTATTTGTAATTCCTCCATTTCCTCCCGCTAAGTTTGTATTTCTATGAAGAAACTGAATTAATCTTATAAAATAAGCCTGAATCTAAAAAATTCAGGCTTATTCATATCCAACTCAAAGGTTGGTGTGAACTCTTATTTACCTTCTTATAATTAAAACTGAAATATATATACCTCATTTACTTATGATACGGTTCTTCGTGGCACATCTATATGAATTTTTTCTATTTTTGAATCGCTTCTTTTTATCTGAAATCAATGATTAGATCCAACTTAATCATAAAGTAAACACCTAGAATTCCATTTAATCCGTATGTCTCTTTTGCAATTTCTACTTGTACTTAAAAGGAATCTGCATAAAGATTAGTGAATTTCATTGACTTTATACTTTAAGACAATAATATTACTTGTATTCGGCAATACCTATTTATATTTCCCTAGTTTCTTCCCTTAGCCATACTCTCTCTTCTTCATTTAAATAAGGAGCTAGCTTTGTGTATACCTCTTGATGGTAATTGTTTAACCATTGCTTTTCACTATCTGTTAACATATCTTTATTGATACCAGCTAAATCAATAGGGCAATACGTGATTGCTTCAAACTTCATAAATTGACCAAACTCTGTTTTCTCGTCTTCAACTACTAACATCATATTTTCAATTCTAATTCCATATTTACCTTCTAGGTATATTCCTGGTTCATTCGTAATAATCATGCCTTTTTCTAATATAACATTATTATTATCATTCCTTATGCTTTGTGGCCCTTCATGAACATTCAAGAAAAAACCTACTCCATGTCCTGTCCCGCATTTATAGTCCAAACCATATTGCCAAATTGGTTGTCTTGCTAAAACATCTAAGTTAGAACCAGTTGCTCCATATAAATATTTTACTGAGCTTAATGCGATAAATCCTTTTAACACCAAAGTAAAATCTCTTTTTTGTTCATCGGTAAGTTTTCCTAAAACAATCGTTCGTGTAATATCTGTTGTTCCATCATAATACTGTCCGCCTGAATCAATTAGAAAAAGACCTTCATTCTTAAGAGTATGCTGCGTTTTTTTATTAGCTTTATAATGCATCAGTGCAGCATGTTCTTTATAACCTGCTATCGTATCAAAGCTAGGTCCAACAAATCCTTCCTGCCCCCTTCTTAAATCTTCTAATCTTTCTTCTGCAGTAATCTCTGTAATTTCTTCTTTATCTACAGAATTTTTTAACCATTTTATAAATTTCACCATGGCTAAACCATCTTTTATTTCACACCATTTTATATTTTTTGTCTCAACTTCATTTTTAATAGCTTTTAAATTAGTCGTGATATTAGGAATTTCAATTTTCTTTGTATTACTGTTAATGGCATTATATAAACTGATATTTGTTTTATTCGTATCTAAAATAACGGCATCTTCGCTTGTAAGATTCTCCAATAATGTCTGTATTTCATGATTCGCTTTTAACTCGATTCCTTCAGCCTCCAGTTCTAATTTAACCAAAGAAGGAACCTTGCAAGAATCAATAAATAAATAACATTTATGTTCTGCTACGATTACATTAGCTATTACAACTGGATTGTTAGGGACATCAGCCCCTCTTATATTCAAAAGCCATGCAATGTCATCAAGGGAAGTTAATATATAATAATTCGCTCTTTTCTTTTTCATTTCTTCTCTTATTTCATTTAATTTTTCTACTCGTGATTTGCCTGCATATTTTACGTCATGAGTAAAAATTGGTCCATTAGGAATTTCCGGTCTATCTTCCCACAAATCACCAATTAAATCTTGATTCATTTTTAATACGATTCTCTTTGCTTTTAGTTCTTTTTCCATCTTTTTAACCATATTAATTGAAAAAACATTTCCATCAAAGCCCACAATGCTTCCTTCTTTAAGAACATCTGCTAGCCATTCTGTATAAGATGGCACCCCAGGATCCATCATTCTAAATAATCTGATTCCTGATCCCTCAAGCTGCTTTTCAGCTTGAATGTAGTATCTGCCATCTGTCCATAACCCAGCATCCTTTAATGTAATAACTACAGTACCTGCTGACCCTGTAAATCCTGATATCCATTGTCTACCTTTCCAATGTTCTGCTACATATTCACTCTGATGTGCATCAAAACTGGGAATTATATAAGCATCCATTTGATTTTCTTTCATTAATTGCCTTAACTTTTCGATCCTATCCCTGATATTCATTACTAATACCTCCATTTTCCTTAAGACTAAATTCTTTACTTTCACGATCATACAGCCATGCGGCTAGTACTATACTAATTAATCCGGCTGTAAGCTTTGATATTATAAAAGCTCCTAACATTTCTGGGGCTACTCCTGACACAAATCCAAATTGACCACCAAATACAAATGCTCCACTTACTCCAAAGGCAGTACATACCACTTTTCCTTTAGGATTCATTTCCTTATATGTTCCAAATATCAACAGATTACTAGCCAAATTTCCTAGAATCCCTGCTACTGACACTGAATTAATGCCAAATTTCTCCCCTATTTTTTCAAAACTATTTTTAAAAATTCGATTAACAAGTGCTAGCATAGGATATGCTCCAGCTAAAACAAATGCGATCTTGCCTACTATAACAGTAGATTCAGATAGTGGTGCCAATCCTGAGACAAGCCTTACACCGAATATCACATCTATACCTTGTAAAAGTAATCCAACAATACTCAAACTCATTATCAACTTTCCAAATACATTAAAGACTTTTATAAAAACATGTGGAGCTTTTAATAATCCTGCCCCTAAAATAATAGCAAAAACAAATATAGGTACCAGATTCCATACTAATATATTTATATTTATTTTTTGCCATAAGCCTGCTGCGAGACATCCTATTGGTATAGTAATAATTCCAACCAACACACCCTTAGAAAAATATTTTTCATCCTCTTTAGAAAGCATCCCTAACGCAACAGGTATTGAAAAACTAATTGTGGCTCCTAAAGTGGATGCGATGATAATTCCTGAGAATGCCCCCATTTCCTTTGTCAATGCTAGCTCATTAGCCATTTGATAACCCCCCATATCTACAGCTAAAAAAGCTGCGGGAACGAGAGAAGGATCTAGATGAAGAAATCTACAGATTGGAATAATCTCAGCGGCTAAAAAATTTGTAAATATAGGAGCTAAAGAAAGTATTCCTATCATGCCAAGCCCTAAAGCCCCCATGGTCTTTATGCCTTCCTCAAATTTCCCACCCAGTTTCAAATGATTTCCGGTAATATAATCAATAGCTCCGATTACAAAAAAAGAACCGATTAGATATAATACAAATTTATCCATTGTTATTATCACTTTCTATTAACTTTATATAATGTCTTTACTTATCAGCATCTGTAGTATAAAACCCACTATTGTAGATATAATTAGGAGTATTAACAGCTAAGAGCTTGACCTTTTTGTTAGTATAATTAGCCCAATTGTGGTCAATATTTGAGTCCATATGAACACTGTCACCAGGATACACTTCATGCCTCTTACCATTTATGTAAACTGTTAATATACCCTCTAAAACATAAATGAACTCTTCTCCCTCATGCCTATAGGATAATATTTCTTCATCTTTCTTTTGAGGAAGTATTTCTATAAGCCTTGGAACAAGTTGTTTATTTTCCAAATCTGTACTTAAACTAAACTTAATAAAACCTCCTTCTACTGAATCCATTATTTCTTGTTCATAACTTCTTAAAACCATATCTTTCCTTTTAAGTGGATAATCAAAAAAATGTGTTAAATGTACTTCCAAAATATCAGCTAGTTTTTCAAGTGAATCAACTGCAATGGTAGTAAGCCCCCTTTCTAATTGAGACAGAAATCCAACAGATAGTTCGCTTTTTTCACTTAACTCTTTCAAAGTAATGCCTTTTTCAGTCCTCAATTTCTTTATTTCCATTCCTATATTCATCATTTCACTCCAAATTTCATATTTATGAATAATATAATATATATTAGTGCAATATTCAATCTATCGTGAAATTATTTTATAAATATGAAATTATTTTAATTAACCTTGTCATATATTCTCTCAAGAACAGTCCGTAGAATTACACAATCTGGCACAAAAAAAGACGCTTGATCTATTAGATCTATGCGCCTAGATTGATTGTTAAATAATAAAATATGAAGAACTAGCTCAACAAATATAACTTCATGCAACAAATGTTTATCTAATCAAAACAGCACCTCCCACACAAAATGGAACGGTGCTGTCTCTGTTTTTCATAAAAAACCTCATTTACTTATGATACGGTTCACCATAACTAGTTTATGTGCGATTTTTTAAGAACTACCAATCTCTATCATAATTGCCCCTTTAGAACATCTATTTTACATTGATAGAAGTTGTTACCTAAAATTAATATGTTCGTACCATGGGTGGAACATAGTCTGTAATATGATGTTCGATTTCAATAAAAGAGTTAGTAAACAAGATTCCTTTTTTATCTGCTTCAGTTAAAAAACCATTCGTTACCATATCATCATAGAAATCTTTTAATTTATCATAATAGCCATCTACATTGAATAAAATACACGGGTTTTGGTGTTGTCCAATTCTTGCCCATGAAATTACTTCAGAGATTTCTTCTAAAGTTCCAGGTCCCCCAGGTAGTGCAATATAGCAGTTTCCTAATTCAATCATCTTGTTTTTACGTTCAGACATGGAATGAACAATTTCTAAACGAGTTAAATTTGGATGACTTAGCTCTCTATCGACTAAAAACGTTGGAATAATACCGATTACTTTACCGTTATGTAATAAAACTTCATCTGCTATGACGCCCATTAGACCAGCTTTTCCTCCGCCATATACTAAAGTATGACCATTTTCGGCAATCCATTTACCAAGTGATTTTGCTGCTTCTACATATAATTCGCTATTACCTAAACTTGCCCCACAATAAACTGATATATTCAAATTTTATTCCTCCTTTATGCTACTATTATTATAGAAGTATAAGGAGTGATTTTCAGTGAATATTTTTGAATATCAAAAATGGATAACAGAATTTTATAAAAAACGAGGTTGGTATGACTTAAATGCCTTTATTCGTGTGAATTTTTTAACGGAAGAGGTTGGTGAAGTTTCCAAAGCGATTCGAACTATTGAAATTGGTCGTGATCGTCCTGATGAGGTAACTCTGTCAAAAGAAATTCAAATTGAGAATTTAAAAGAAGAACTAGGTGATGTTCTTGATAATTTATTTATTATAGCTGATAAGTACCATATTGATTTAACTGAAATTATGTCAAGCCATAAAGATAAACTAACAAAACGATACCAGTAAGGAGGCATATAATGTTTAATAAAATATAAAACCACCTAAAAGTTGTGACTGATAAACTAAAGTAAACAGTTCTTGCTAGATAAGAATGAACACTTATTTTCCAGTTTGGTGTTGACATTCCAACAAAAGGCAAAATAGTGGCATTACAACAATAAAAATAGGGTGATTCTCATTAGATATTTTGAATATGGTCTGGTATTGAATGTATTTTGTATCAAACCCTGCTTCTTTCATTTTCTTTGAAATTTCCATGATAAAATCCCTATTTTCTATAGGATATTCTTTAACGTTCTTCACTACATTAGAACCGCTATATTTTTTTACCTTTATTTCAATGTTGCTGTATCCTTGTTGTTGAATATATTGTTCCGCTGCTTGTTCTACTTTCATCTTTTGCTAATAATATTGTTTAGGATCTATAGACACTGAGATTATATGATTACTTTGGGATAGGCTATTTATTGCAAAACCTTGTTCCATTAGATGTTCAATTAATGCATCAGCAATCGGTCCTCTATTTAAAACATTATTGAACAATGGTATTTTTGAAGCTAATGTAGCCATTGTTGGTGAAACAAAAGTAGAACTTATAAAAAGTCCTATAAAAATGACAGCAGCTGAGGAACAGAGAACGATTTTCTTTTTTAAATTTCTCTTTTTCTTTATCAATTGATTATTCATTTCTTGCTCTGCTTGCATAAAACCATCGATAATTCTCCTATCTAGTTCTTTAGGAAGTTTAATAGAATTTATTTCCTTACGAATTGGATTATCCTCCATATATATCCTCCTTCTTGATATTTTTTTAAAGTTTCCCCAAGGCACGGTATGTAATGGTTTTTACTGTACCCCTTTCTCTCCATAAATATTTCCAAAGATCTTAATTGAAAACATTCCACAACTCCTCGTCAAATCAGTATGGGCAACAATGCAGGCGTGCTTGAATACAGTAAAAGCGACGTTATAATGAAAAACAAGCTCACAACTCCAAAATGATAGGATTGTAGTGATAATGATTATCAATTATCATATAAAATAATGCATGAGGAGGAGAAACTACAATGTCTAACGATACATACATACCACATAGAAACGACCAGAGCTTTTTGAACAGCACATGGTTCAAACTCATTCACGTAGAAAAAGTACTATACAGCGGTCAGGAATGGTTATTTCGAAAGGATCAACTAATTCAGCATCGGATAATAATTTGCTCACGGCCTTGCCGGGTTATTGTAGACGGTGTTCGGATTCATGCTATTTCCGGCACTGTAATCGTTTGTCATCCCGGACAATGGGTAGAGACGGGTGGCCCTTCGAAAGAGGAACAGACGATGTATTTTCTCGAATTTGAGCAAGGACAAGTCGCAGGTGGGGAAATGGATCAGGATATAACGGCAAAATTGGAATTCAGGACATTTGAGTACCGAATTCCAGCCACCGTTCACCTAGGCAATATAGTCCACTCTTACTGGGAACGAGCCACATCGGCCGATCTAATGCGAGCTCAGGCAGGCTTTTACGAATTGTTGTCACTGTTGGTTGAACAACAAGAATGCCGAGATATGGAAGCACCGGATTTTGTCAAGGAAGAGATTGACCGCCGGTACCAGGAAAATCTCTCGGTTGACGATCTGGCCATGTTATCGAGAGTGAGCCGATATCAACTAATGCGTAATTTCAAGGAACGCTACGGAAAAAGCATCGTCGAATATTTAACTGAAGTGCGGCTCCAACATGCTAAGAAATTAATGCTGGAGAACCGTTTATCGATAGGAGAAATCTCCGATCAAGTCGGCTTCGGGAGTGAACAGTATTTCCGTACTGTATTCAAAAAGAAAGTCGGGATTGCACCAGGTGTCTATCTTCATAACCGAAGGCACAAAGTGGCGGCTTATAGTTGGCCAATACTTGGACAACTGCTGCCGCTTCAGGTTGTGCCGCACGCTGCTCCGCTTGATCATTACTGGACCGACGAATTTAGCCGAAAATATAGTAGTGATATCGCGGTGCCGCTTGGACATCATTACGACTTCAACCGTCGGGTATTACGGCAGATGAAGCCTGATTGTATCATTGGTCTGAATAGCACAATCTCACCTGACGAAGCCGCTAGTCTTGGCGAAATTGCACCTGTCCTGCTGCTTCCCTGGATGGAAGCTGATTGGCGTCAGCATTTGTGGATGGTAGCCGATTTTTTGGAAATGACCGAAGTTGCGGCATCTTGGTTGGAACGTTATGAACAGAAAACGAAGTCAGTTCGTGAGCAAATCCATAACATTGTCCTGGATGAAAAAGTGCTGGTACTGAAGGTGGCTGGGAATGATCTGCAAATATGGGGACGCAAAGCATTGACCGTCCTTTATGACGATCTTGGTTTAGCACCGGCTTCACTGGTAAAAGACATCGATTGGTATGCTCCTGTTAAGCTTGAACGTTTATCAGAGTATGAGGAGAACTGTCGGTTCATCGTCAACGTAAATGGCGATTTCCATTCGCAATTACACTGGAAGAGGCTCCAAGAAGATAAACAATGGAACGGGCTTAAGCAAGTTAGGGAGAACACCATTCATTTGCAGCAAGGACATCAGGCATGGGTTTATCCTTGGTTCGAAAATTCGGCACTTTATCAGGACCGCTTGCTTGATAGAACCGCACAATTGATTTTGTGCAAACATCTATAAAAATTCCGCATAATCGTGGATATACAGAATAATGCCTGTTTGCTATAATCAGTAAATGATAATGATTATCAATATCAGGAGGCGTTATAATATATGCATGGATATTCAAATAAAAGACCACAGAATCGGCGTATCTACGCTGCTGTGTTTTTAGTTGGAGTGCTAACGCTCATGCTTGTTCTTGGAGCTTGTGGGAAAAGCGGTGGCGAAAGCTCTTCGGGAAAAGCTCCGACTACTCCAACGACAGTAACAGTCAAACATGATTACGGCACAACAGCGATTCCAGCTCATCCTAAGCGGATCGTCTCAATTGGAATGGAAGACATATTACTTTCGCTCAATGTGCCACTCGTTCAGGCTTTCAGCACGGATGGCTATTATTTAGACTCTCAAATCAAAGAAAAGAAAATACCGATTAACAGTTCCTTCGATGTCAATCTGGAGGCGATTGCAGCAGCTAATCCCGATTTGATTATCATGAATACCTACATGACGGATCAAAAAGGATACAAACAGCTTAGCAAAATCGCACCTACGATTGCTTTTGTTCGAGATAATTGGCAGTCAAGTATGATTGATATTGGTAAAGCACTAGGCAAGGAGGATCAGGCGAAAGTAGTGCTCCAGACGTATCAAGACAAAGTGAAGCAAGCAAAAGAGACGATCGTACAAGCCGTTGGCACAGGGAAAACGGTCGCATTCCTCCGTCCGTCAACGAAGGATGTGGAAGTGGACTTCCCGGATTATGCGTGGACATCTGTCCTCTACAACGATCTAGGTCTGAAGCCGGATCCTAAGATTTTGGAATTCCAGAAAAAAAGCAAAGATACTTGGGGAGGTACGATGTTATCTCTAGAGAAGCTCCCGGAACTAACTGCAGATTATTTGTTTATGGATTATGGGGCATCCATGGCTTCTGAATCAGATTTCCAGAAGGATGTCAACAAATCGTCTGAAGTGGAACAATTGCATGTATGGAAGGCGATTCCCGCAGTCGCACAGGACCATGCGTTCAAAGTATCCGCTCGACATTGGGCACTGAGCGGTCCAATCGCCGATGGGATGAAAATTGATGACATTGTAAAAGTGTTGACTGCAATTAGATAAATACGTTCCTTTGTTGTATGGTAACAGATAAAAATTGGAGTGTTCTTTTGTCCTTCTGTTGGGATGATGACTGATTATGTATTGAAGCAGCTATTGATCTCACAGGCATTGTGAAGCATGTAACAGTTCTTGAATTTGCGCCTGATCTGAAAGCTGATTCAGTACTGCAGGATCGTCTCTACAGTCTGCCAAGTATAACGGTTAACAAGAATGCTCAAACAATTTCCGAAAGTCACTTTACTATCTAGCAGGATAGTTCAGTGACTTTCTTTATCACACACATTTTCATCAATTTAACAGCTAAAAATATACAAGTTTTTATTCATATCTTGGTATTTTGGGTTCGTTATATTTTCAGTAATACAGAACCCCATTTACTTGTGGTACGATTCACCCTACTTAATCCTAAACTCCTCAAGAATACAATCCCCTAATATTAATCCTAACATTTTTCTTTGCAATTCCCTCTTTATGAGACCCTGCTTTTTCTAGAACCTTAATAGAACCGATATTATGAGACATGAATCTGTTGCCTGATTATACCCTAATCCAGTAAACATTCCTACAAAGTTCAGAATGGTAATCAAGTAAAAATACTGATACTATCGAAAAACTAAATGCAGCAATGATTGCCGTTACAGCCCCAATTCCTGTAAAAAACCAATGTTCGCACCCCTTGAGAGGGTCCTCTCGATATAAAGCAAACCAATCGGTGCCGATACGGAAAATCCTTGTATAAAACTTTTAATCAGAAACAAATCTTTTCTTTCTCCCAATTTTAAGGTGTTTTTAATGTTCGTATATTATTATAGCTATAGTATTAATATATTGTTAAGAATTTGTGAAATAAACTGACTATATGGTTTATTTTGATTTTTTTATATTATAATAAATAATAAATTATTAAATTTTTTATAGATTGGAGATTATTATGAAAACTAGACTTCGAAAATTACACAATACTAAGTCTTTTAATCTACATGATTTAATTGACCAAAATAAAAAAATGATGGAAAAAGACGAGAAATTTATTATCGAATTGGAAAAGAAGTTAGAAGAAAAACTGTCCAAGAGATAAGAAAAGCTTTGAAATCTATTATAAATAACTTAAAAGCGGAACTAAAAAATGTTCCGCTTTTAAAAGTGTGGTAAGTTATCTAAATTATTCTCTTCAATCCCATCTGGTTCACTGCGAATAATATCTCGACCGTATTTATGAAAAACATCAATATGAGCAATCTTTCCCGCCTTAGCTTCATCTAATGCTGTAATATAATCCAACTCACGTCCTGAATTGGTCTTAAAGGCAATAATATCGCCGTCATCATTTTTTCTAACTGCTATGATTTCTTCTTTTCCCATCATATTTTCTTCGCCAGCTTCGAGTTTCGCTTGCTGCAAGCTTTGTTCACGATATTCTTGATAAATTTGTTCATAAAAATTATCTTCCATCATTTGCACCTCCAATATATTGGTTATTGTTAGTTGCTTTTGCATTTTTTATGTATGGTGGTCCAGGACTGGAAAAGGAATTAAGCATTGGATTGAGAGTAAGGATAAAACCTCTAAAAGTCATTATTTTAGAGGTTTTCTATTTGAGAAATGTGGAATTCCAATTAAACTGTGGAAAATTGTACTTTGGGTGGGGAAAAAACAGAGGATCCCGATGAAATTTTTTGAAAAAGCGAGGAAAATGAGATGAGAAATGTGGATTTCCAATGAAGAGTTGAAAAAAACGATGATTTCCCTGAATAATTGGGATCTCATTTTGTCCTTCATACCTCTTAAGAAGGACATTCCCCCCTCCATAGTTACTCACTCCAATTCCTTAAAATACCCTATCAAAAATTCGCGGAATTCCCGAACGACTTTAGGTGTATACCGATCCTTTCTCCATGCCATTCCAATCGTTCTCTTACAAATAGGCTGTTCAATGTGCAATGGGACAATCTTTTCATAGCTGCTATACCGCAATGTATGCTCCGTTAAAAAGGATACTCCTAGTCCAGCTTCCACATAGTTTTGTATGGATCCAGGTTCTTCGAGCTCAAAAGCAATTTTCGGAGTGAATCCCGCTTTTTCACAGAAACCATCCGTTAACATTCTAAATGGATTAGTTGGTTCCATGTGAATAAATGGTTCATTTGCTACTTCCTTCAGCTGTATACTATCTCTTCTTGCAAAACGATGGGAATCCGGTACGACGATGAATACTTCATCCTCCATAAGATTGATCCAGCTAATCCCTTCATTCTCAATCGGAAAATAGGTAACACATAAATCAATTTCACCTTTTTCTAATTGGTCGACAACTCGTAACGGAGAATGCATTCCAACCTGGAATTTTGCTAAAGGATATGCTTGTCGAAATTGACTAATAATATCTGGTAGTAACGGGGTATGCATAACAGAAAGCGAAATTAGATTTTCACTTTCTCCTGCGAGTTCTGCCATTTCAAGTTTGGCAGAATCTAATTCAGAAAAGGCACGATCTACTCTTTTTAAAAAAATCTTACCGAAATGATTTAATTTAATATTTCTGCCCTCTCTATCAAAAAGCTTAAATCCTAGTTCTTCCTCTAATCTTGAAATGGTTTGACTTAGTGATGGTTGTGCAATTGTTAGTTCTGTTGCTGCCTTTGTCATATGTTCAAAATGGGCTACTGTTTGAAAATACCTTAATTGTAAAAAATCCATTTATTCACCTCTATTGATAACTCTAAACCTATAAGCAAATAGTAATACATATATTGGTTATTATCAATTATTTGGAGTATGATAAAACATATAATTATTACGGGAATCGAAGTAATTTTGCATTCATAAGAAAGGTGTTTATATGGAAAACTGGAAAAGAAATTTATTCGTTTGTTGGTTCGGTTCATTTGTAACTGCTGCGGGGATGAGTCAGATTGCCCCCATGCTTCCTTTATATATAGAACAGCTTGGCATACACTCCACATCAGATGTTGAAAGATGGTCTGGGCTTATTTTCGGCTCAACCTTTTTAATTTCAGCGATTGTATCACCTATTTGGGGAAGACTCGCTGACAAAAAGGGACGCAAGCTAATGCTTCTTCGTGCAAGTCTCGGCATGGCAATTGTCGTAATTATGATGGCATTTGTGCAAAATGTGTATGAATTGCTTGCATTACGCATGTTAATGGGTGCTGTATCCGGTTATATTTCTGCATCTGTAACATTAGTTGCTACACAAACACCAAAGAAAAGCTCAGGATGGGCACTTGGTACACTTTCAACTGGTTCTGTTAGTGGTGGGCTATTAGGGCCGCTAATGGGAGGAGTAATTACGGAATTCTTTGGGATAAGAAGCTGCTTTGTTCTAACAAGTGTGTTATTATTAGTCGCTTTTTTTTCCGTGCTATTTCTGATTAAAGAGGAATTTACACCTGTTCATAAAGAACCTTTAGCATTTAGTCAAGTTTGGAAACTCGTTCCTAATACGAGACTGCTAGTTTCATTATTTGCAAGTACATTTATTTTACAAATTGCCAATATGTCTATTCAGCCGTTAATTACTGTATATGTAAAACAATTATCACCTCATGCGGCACATTTATCGATGATTGCTGGAATGGTTGTAGCTACTGCTGGACTTGCCAATATTCTTGCTGCTCCTAGGTTAGGGAAGCTTGCCGATCGTATTGGCTCACAGAAAATTCTATTCGGAGCTTTGATTGTTGCTGGAATCATTTTTATCCCGCAAGCATTTGTAAAAACACCATGGGAACTCATGGGACTGCGCTTCTGTCTAGGGCTCGCAACAGCAGGACTCTTGCCATCCATTAACAACCTAGTACGAAAAAGCGCACCAGATGAAGTGGTTGGCCGTATTTTCGGTTATAATCAATCTGCTCAATACATTGGTACACTTGGTGGATCTGTATTAGGCGGACAAATGGCAGCATTATTTGGCATTCACTATGTGTTCTTCAGCACAAGTGCCTTACTACTGCTAAACGC
Organism: Heyndrickxia sp. FW510-T9; assembly: GCF_058781025.1. NCBI lineage: Bacteria > Bacillati > Bacillota > Bacilli > Caryophanales > Bacillaceae > Heyndrickxia > Heyndrickxia sp. FW510-T9. The sequence continues at coordinate 61,826 of NZ_JBYSWK010000023.1, forward strand.
ATTATGGGTGTACAGCATTAATCATGTTGGTTCCAGAAGAAGAACAATGTCACATAGTCATTAGGGTGTCAGGCACCAGATTAGAATTCGAAGAAGCACGCATAAATTACTACGTAGTTCGGTTGTGAAGTAGAAAAACTGAATTCACAAGGTCAATATCAAGCTAAATCGCATAGTTTTTAGATAATCGAATTACACAGAAAAACGCAGAGGTTTTAGCATCCTCTGCGTTTTTTATAATCAAATGACCAGTTCTTCAACTAACGCAAAGACAAATCAATTTTTGCCAAAGAACGTCATTGCTAAAAACTTCACTTATTTTTAAATAAGATATGATGTCCTTAAACAAGTAACCAGCAAAAGGAAAATAAGC
>NZ_JBYSWK010000024.1:0-29349 GCF_058781025.1 Heyndrickxia sp. FW510-T9
ATGTATTTTAGAATTTTACTATTTTCTAAAAATCGGAGGACGAAAGATGAATAAGCTGATGAAGACTTTTCTATTATCATTCATTATTTTTACTTTAGTATTTACATGTATGCCCAATAATGTGGTCAAAAAAGTAAATGCAGAAACCCTATCTTCTGCCTCAGTGAAAGATTTAGTTATAGACTTGAATGTGCCACAAGTTAATCGTGATGTCAGCAACGATAAAATAAAGTTAAATGCACTTCATGTATATAATGATGGAATTTTTTTACTAGCTTCAGAAAATATTACATGGAGTTCTTCCAATAAAAATGTAGCCTCCGTGGACCAATCCGGTGAAGTAACCTTACTTGGACATAACGGAAAGACGTTTATCAATGTAAGTGATGGACGTTATAGCGACAGAATCTCTATTCAATATAAAGGTAACCAAGGTGAAATACTTGTGGAAAAAGAATCGGGTAATCGTTATGACCTAATAAGTAATACGATGAATCATATGACAGTAGCGGAAAAGGTTGGGCAAATGTTAATGCCTGATTTCAGAACTTGGAATGGTAAAAATGTAACTGCAATGCAGCCGGAAATTGCACAACTTATTAAGGATTATCATATCGGCGGAGTGATTCTATTCCGTGAAAATACCGTTACTGCTGACCAAACAATCCGACTTACTAGTGCCTATCAGCAAGCAGCTGAAAAATACGGAATGCTCGTTTCTGTAGACCAAGAAGGCGGCATTGTCACAAGACTCCAAACCGGTACTGATTTTCCTGGTAATATGGCCCTTGGTGCAACACATTCCGAAGAACTAGCACAGAAGGTTGGTAAAGTAATTGGCGAAGAGCTAAGTGCAGATGGTATTAATATGAATTTTGGTCCTGATATGGATGTTAACATTAATCCGGATAATCCAGTCATTGGTGTCCGTTCTTTTGGTGCAGACCCTCAATTAGTAGCGACATTGGGTAAAGCTTATATTAGTGGTTTGCATGAAACCAATACTGCTTCAACGGCAAAGCATTTTCCTGGTCACGGAGATACAGCAACTGACTCACACCTTGGACTACCAGAGGTTCCTTACGATATGGACCGTTTGAAGCAAATTGAATTGTATCCATTCCAACAGGCAATGAATGCAGGAATTGATGCGATTATGACTGCACATGTTACATTCCCGAAAATCGACGATACAAAGGTTATTTCTAAAAAGGACGGTGCGGAAATTTCCCTACCAGCCACCCTTTCTTATAAAGTTTTAACTGGTTTAATGCGGGATCAAATGGGCTTTAAAGGTGTAATAGTAACGGATGCCATGAACATGGGAGCTATCGTAGATAACTTTGGTCCTGTTGATGCTGCAATTCGAGCTGTTAACGCTGGAGCAGACATTTTATTAATGCCTGTTGGAGTTGAACAAGTAGCAAATGGACTTTACGATGCTGTGAATTCAGGAGCCATTCCGATTAGTAGAATTAATCAGTCTGTAGAACGGGTATTAACACTTAAATTAAATAGAAGCATTATTAAACCTGAGATTGAAAAAAATATGAACGATCAAGTAGCAAATGCTTTAAAAGTGGTTGGTTCGAAAGAGCATAAGCAAATAGAAAAAGAAGTAGCAGCTAAATCTATTACACTTGTAAAAAATGATAATCTTCTTCCACTCCATCCTGCAAAAGGCGATAAAATTGTGGTTGTCGGTTATTCTGGATATTATGTACAATCATTAGTAGATGAGGTCAAAAAACATCATGATAATGTGACGTATATCGATACTTTGACTACATTGACAACAAATCAACTGAATCAAATAAAAGATGCAAAATATATAATAGTTGGAACGTATACCTCTTCCGTTGCTGGCAGAGCACCAGATGCTGGACAAATGCTAATGACTAAACAGTTGATCGCCACAGGTGTCCCAGTTGTTGCGGTAGGAGTTAGAAATCCTTATGACATTATGTCCTATCCAAATGTCGGTGCCTATTTAGTTCAATATTCTTATAACAATGCAAGCTTCGAGGCATCCGTTAACACGATTTTTGGAGATAATAATCCAACAGGCAAGCTGCCAGTTACTATTTATAACCAGGATGGAATTGTTTTATATTATATTGGCCATTGCTTGGGATATTAAATAAAAAGAAAATAGGTAGTGAAAGCAGTCCCTCTTGTAGAGAGAATTAGGAATACCTAATTCTCATTGCCGAGGGATATTTTTATTAACAGAAGTTTAAATTGGTAAAGTTTATGGATTTATGATTGAATAAAAAAAAGTATTGTTATTTTGAGAGGAGAAATACAATGAATCGCTGCGGATGGGTTAATCAAGATCCACTCTATCTTGATTATCATGATTATGAATGGGGTGTTCCAGTTTACGATGATCGTTTGCTTTTTGAATTTTTATGTCTTGAAGGAGCGCAAGCAGGACTAAGCTGGTACACAATATTGAAGAAAAGAGACAATTATCGCAAGGCATTTGATAATTTTGAGGCTGATAAAATTATTAAGTATGATGAAAAGAAGATAGAGGAACTTTTACATAACGAAGGAATTGTTAGAAATAAACTTAAAGTTAATTCGGTGATTACGAATGCTAAAGCTTTTTTAAAGATAGTGGAGGAATTTGGATCATTTCGTAATTATATTTGGGGGTTTGTCGGGGGTAAACCGCTGCAAAATCACTTCAAAGATATGAGCGAAGTCCCTGCAACTACTGAGATAAGTGATAAATTAAGCAAAGATTTAAAAAAGCGTGGATTTAAGTTTGTTGGATCAACGATTTGCTATTCTTTTATGCAGGCTGCTGGCTTGGTAAATGATCATATTGTAACTTGTGATTGTTACCAGAGAATCTATCAATTAAAGTAGATTTAGAAAAAAGACTGTGAGTTCAGTCTTTTTTCTAATGTATTCAATATCTTAACTCGTTGCCGCTGCAGCACTATTGCTTCGTCTACGTTCGATTGCATTTACTCCCATCACCACTGCTATTAATTCTGCTGTGGTAATTTCATCTGAGAAATTTGTCAATTTATAAGCATGGGAGGAAAAGAATCCGCTAATTATATCGAAATTAGCAATCATATTCGATTCATCTTGAAAAATTTCATACTGCCTAGAGAATGCTTTAGATGTTACATTAAAGTAACCGTGATCAAAAGAATGATATTCATATATTTTTGAGAAAAAGCTAAATTTACGTTTTAACGATCCAATTTCTTGTCCTTCTTTGTTAAAGATTTTCCATTTAAAACCCATGAAAGGAAATTTACCACTCAAAACAATATTTCCCTCCAAATCAAGAACATCTACCCCGGAAGAAAACATACTCTTTAAATCCAGTTCGCCTACTCTATCTTTGGATTCAGTAAATATTTCAGTCCTTCCAGCAGAAAAGAAGTTATCTTTAAAATACCTTGTTTCTATCGCCATTTATATACCTACCTTCGAGATTTTGTATTTCTTTATACGAATCAGTTCATTAAAAAGATTCAATTGAAAATATTACTTATTTATTTTACAATAAGAACATTTGTTCTAATTATAGTGTTGTGTTATACTTAAATTAGTAGGATAAATTATCTAAAGGAGGTGTTTTAAATGGATCAGGAAATGAAAAATATCTTACAACGACTGGAACAAAGCATTGGTAATTTAGAAGAAGGACAGAATAAGACGAATACTAAATTGGATTCTATGGATAAGCGGTTTGATGCCATAGATGAGAAATTTCTAGAGGTTGATAAACGATTTGATGACGTAGATCAAAAATTCGTCGAAGTCGATAAACGATTTGATGCCGTGGATCAAAAATTCGTCGAGGTCGATATGCGGTTCGATGCCGTAGATCAAAAATTCGTCGAGGTTGATAAACGATTCGATGCCGTAGATCAAAAATTTGTTGAGGTCGATAAGCGGTTCGATACCGTGGATAGCAAACTGGGGAATTTAGAAGCTGGACAAGATGAACTAAAAGAGATGTTGAAGCATCACACTACACTCCTAACTAATAATTTCACAAGTATTAGACAAGACTTAAGAGGAAAAAATTCAGAAATAGAATCAGATATAAATTTGCTTTTTAGGAGAACGGAAAAACATGAGCGTGATATTGAGAGATTAAAGAAAAATCTAAAGTATTAGGTTCTCCTTTCTCCTGGCAAAAATTTCATAACACTATATTTGTATTTCTTAAGTCTTTATTTTTCATAAAGGCTTTTTTGTTTCTTTCATTGCAAAGAAAAAATTTATTTATCCTGTCCGGCTTCACATTTATCAAAATCTAATCTTGTTCCAAATATCACTCGTCAATATAATCTACTCTATGACCCTCACACCATTCTTTTGCTATTTGTTTCATATGTTCATCCCGGAAAATATACCATTGTTGTTCCATATCAAAATCCAATAATTTATTGCGAAATCTTCTAAAAGCTCCCCTGCCTTTAATTGATCTTAGAAAAATCTCTCTCTTTGATAGATCGTTGATGGAAAAACAAAAATCTTCCATAGTTTGATATTCATTTATATCAAATTTTGTTGGCAACTCAATATAGTCATCAAAATTTTCAAACACATCATTTGCCACTTTTAAAACATCTTGTCTCCACTCCGGTATGTCAACAAATGATTCGTACTCCTCCACTATTCTTAACTCTTCATCCGCCACAGTTACAATCTCTCCTGTTTTGGTATATAAAAAGGTACGGGATTCGTCAAACTGCATTTCCATTTCTTCTATAATATCGGAAAGTTTTACCTGAATGCTCATGAAATCACCTCGAAAAATTATTACCTATGTTAATGTCATATATTCAAAAATATCTTCATTCCCTTATATTCTTTCTACAAACATAAACCATCTGATAACTATCATTTGTTAACGATTGCTCCTGCCAATTTCTATAAACATCTACTATCTCAAAAGCATTTGCCCGTATTCGTTCCATTTCTTTAGGAAATACATATCTTAGATTGATGTTAGTACTTTTTTCGTCTACTACTTCCCCATTTTTATTTATGTATTTTCTTATAGTAATATAATGTTGTATTTGATTTATAGCATCATAATTACTTATAGTATACACATCTACTTTTTTCCTGCTTTCCGAATCCACATACGTTTTCCAATACTCTTCTGTACTTGGCTGCAGTAATTCCTCTGTACTGAGAAACCTTGTTCCAAATATAAAAATTCCACCAGCTTTTAAATGTTTGTTCACCGATGTAAGAAGCTTATCCTGATCTTCATTCGTTAGAAAATGCTGAAATGAATTGCCCACCATATAAACTAACTCACTTTGTACGTTTAAATGAAGATCAGTGCAATCCTGTTCTACCCATTTAATCTGAACATTTAGATTCGCTGATTTCCTTCTAGCAGATTCTAACATTCCTTTATGTAAATCAACACCAATCATCTCAAAGCCTTTTTCTGCAAGAGGAATGGTTGCTCTACCAGTTCCGCATGCTAGATCGATTATTGGTCCATCTGATTTCATTGCCCATTTTAATAGGAACGGAATGTCCTCGTTATACGAATCATTTTCCTCATCATATAAAATAGGATCATCATATTCTTGTAAATTGTCTTTTTCCATATAAAAACCTCCAAAACGTTATACTAACAACTTGAATGTATTTCCCCTAACATATATTTCGCATACTCAATCAATTTTTCCTGATTCCAATCATATACGAATCGCGGATTAGCATATATTGATAGACTCGCTTTCACTAATTCCTTATAATAATCCGGAATATTTTCCAATCCCCATTCTCCACCTTCTTTTTTCGAAGAGACTGCACCTTCTTTTAAAAAGAAAAGAACTCTACAAAGATTTAAAGTATAGTACATTGGATTATGGATGATTTCCTGTTCGGCATTTTCTATATCAAATAATATAGACTGAAGATAATATTTTTGATCAATGGCATTAAATACTTCATTAATTGGAGCTCCAAATAAACATTTTCCTCTTTCATACGTGATAACAAAATGAGCAGCTAAATCCGGATCTACAGAATCACTGCAAAGATAATGTTCATCCTGCAAATATTTCTTCTTGTGCATCTCTGAATAATGAAGCTCGAATGGGGCTGGATACTGAAACTCTTGTATGTCCTTTTCTAGTAAAATGCTCATTTCTAACTTATATGCATTTAATTCTAGTATCTCTCGAATTATATTTTTCTTTTGGCTAACCGTTAATTTATCCCTCACAACGATGAGGACATCAACATCACTTTTTTCAGGGTGAAAACACCCCATTGCTAATGATCCATGTAGATATATTCCAACTAAATTAGATCCTAATTCTTGCTGAAATAAGGAACATACTTTTTGTAAAAACAATTCTACAGACAAACGAATAATACCCCCTTTATATTAAAAAGTGATGACTCGCAAAAGTCATCACCATCAACTTAATTACCTTTTTTCACGATTTCAGCAATCTGTTCGTTTACATTCTGATTTGAAAAACCACCGTGATAACAAATAATAGATTCAACATCATAATCAAGGTACTTTTCCAGAGATTTCAATGCTGTTTCCATATCAGGTGTGTTCCTAGCACTTGGTCCTTGTAATGATCCATTAGCCAACACCATTGCATCCCCAGTAATAAGTGTTTTACTTTCCTGTAAATAAAGGCTTATATGTCCTGGAGTATGTCCAGGCGTGAAAATCACTTCAATTCCTCCGCAATATGGAAGCACTTGTCCATCCTCCAAAGTATGATCTACCTTTGCTTTCGGAGGATTCAAATATAAAGCTTTCATTGGTTCAGGAAGAGTTTCCCAAACTTCCTTACTAATTTTATTAGGATCCGCTTTAATCATATGTTTCTCGCCTTCAATATAAGGCTTATCTTCATCATGAGCATATACATCTATTTTCCAGTCACATTCTTGAAGAATCTCTGGTAAACTTCCAATATGATCAATATCTTGATGAGTTAATATCACTGCTTTTAATTTTTCGAACGGCACTCCGACATTTTCAAATGCTGCCTGAAGTGTCTTTAACTGACCAGGCATGCCTGTATCAACTAATATCGCCATCTCTTCATCCCAAATCAACGAAGGATTAATTTGAAATCCTTGTATTTTCAGTTCAATCATTTCCACATTTTTTGCTACTTTCATACTTTTTTCCTCCTTCGGAAACATTATTTAAATTTCCCATAAAAAAATGATTCACACATGAAGATAAAACCGTATACTTTATGTAGTTTACTTAACATATTCTATCATAACTACATATTATCCTTTATGTAATTATCATGAATTTATCGTTTTTAGACTTTATACCATATTTCGCCAATGATCCAATTTGATTATATTTTCATAAAATTGGCTATAATTTTAGTAGAAATGGAGGAAAAAAAGATGGCTCGTTTCCTTATGCTAGTGATATGCATAATTTTAGTCGCGTTTTCCTGGCCAACTATTAAAGAACAGTTACATAGAACTGATTATCAGCAAACAATTGATTCTTTTGAAACTAAAATAAATGATTTAAAAAACAACACAAATATCCTAGCTGGCTCTGATAAGGTCCAACAACTATTAAATAAGTTTCGATCAGACAATAGTATTCAACCAAAATCAGAAACTAAGCAAGATAAAGTTGAGTTGCAAACGCCGACGAAGCATATTTTTTCAATCGATAATGTCGAGTTAGGTGATACGAGAAAAGCTGTAGATCAACGTGTTGGAGTACCAAAACGATCTACTCTTAATGAGTATGGTCTAAATTGGTCTTCATATCATAAACATTATCAACAGTTTTTTATGGCAATGTATGATAAAAATAATCAGGTTGTAGGGTTATTCACGAATCAAAATTTAATTGCCTCCACGAATGGAATTAAATTTGGCGTCTCAAAGCAAAAGGTTCGTGAAAAGCTTGGTACTCCCCTAACAGGTATTCAAAAGGGGTTAACTATTTATCAATTTGATAAAAAAAGTGATTATGATGTATTCTTACTTGATGGTATATATGTAACTATTTTTTATGATAAATATGAGCATGATAACGTAACTGCCATACAACTGGTTAACAAAAACGTAGAACAAGAGAAAAAGGTATATTACACGAAAGCAAGTAATGCATTAGAAAAAGGATTTGAATATCAATTATTCGATATGACAAACGCTTCTCGTGTGGTGCACCATCTTCCTATTTTATCGTGGGAGCAGCATGTTCAAGTAACGGCACTTAATCATAGCAAAGATATGGCAGAGCATAATTATTTCGATCATGCAGATTTAAAAGGACGTTCTCCGTTCGATCGCATGCAACAGGATCATATTACTTTCCTTTTAGCTGGCGAAAATATTGCTTACGGACAGCTTAGCAGTATTTTTGCTCATGAGGGGCTAATGAATTCCCTCGGGCATCGTGAAAATATCTTGAAGAAGGGCTATAAATACTTAGGTGTTGGGGTTGCTTTCAATCAAGAGGAACAGCCATTTTATACCGAGGATTTTTATGCAAAATAGGTCAGGTAGAATGAAGACTGTTTATTAGGAAATAGTATGAATGAGCGCACTTTTGCTCAAAACTTCGTCGGGAGTGATGTATCATGGCTAGAAACAAACTTTTGGTTCCTGGTGCAGACAATGTTCTGGACCAAATGAAAGAAGAAATTGCCAACGAGTTTGGAGTTCAACTTGGTGCAGATACGACCGCTCGAGCTAACGGTTCAGTCGGTGGCGAAATGACCAAACGTCTAATTGCTTACGCTGAACAATCATTAAGAAATCAACAATGCAGATAAGCTTGTGATTTCTAACGCAAAGGGTGTCCTGAGAAAGATTAGGACACCCTTTTGTGTTTGCACAGCGGCATATAATTACGCTTGGATATTAAATTTTACCCAAGCGTTTTCTTGTTTAAAATTGTCTTAAGAAACTAACAAACCTATTTTTCAATTATACAGTGTGAAGCAAATACAACCAATAAAGGATACACAATAGCCTATCGCAAATACAAGGTTAATAATGTACGCCTTTTTTTCCCTGTCATATTTGTATTCCATTAGAGTACGAAAACCATACAAAATCATAGCGAAACCGAACATTAATACGTAAATTTCTCTATAGGAAAGAACAAAAACAGCTATAATTTCAACAATGATAAATAGAATAAATAATGTCCACTCAATCCATTTTTGGGTATTATTAACTTGGCGATATCGTCTAAATTCAGCGGCAATATTATACTTCTTTCGAAAAAACAAACTTACGAAAATCGTAATAATTAAAACTGCAAGAATAAATTCCAACATTAAATAGCTCGCCCCCTATGATCATTCCTTCATAATCTATATGTGTATTTTATCGTAAAATTTAATATTTTTGAAAAATTATTAGATATCAAGCGAACTAGATTAGATATATATCCTATATTTGATTAATAAAAAAAACCTTCAATTCTCGAATTCTGAACAATTTGAAACTGTAATTTAAAAACTTTCAACTGCCCTGCTTTCCAACCAACTTTTGCACTCCCTCAATCCATTTTCATGTGACCTGTTCCCAGTTCTATGTACCCTGTTTTCCTCCTAATGTGACCTATTCTCCTTTTTACGTGCCCTTCCAACTTTTGCACTCCCTCAATCCATTTTCATGTGACCTGTTCCCAGTTCTATGTGCCCTGCTTTCCTCCTAATGTGACCCATTCTCTTTTTTATGTGCCCTACCAGCTTTAGCGCTCCCTCAATCCATTTTCATGTGACCTGTTCCCAGTTCTATGTGCCCTGTTTTCCTCCTAATGTGGCCCATTCTCCTTTTTATGTGCCCCACCAACTTTTGCACTCCATCAATCCATTTTCATGTGACCTGTTCCCAGTTCTATGTGCCCTGCTTTCCTCCTAATGTGACCCATTCTCTTTTTTATGTGCCCTACCAGCTTTAGCGCTCCCTCTCTCCTTTTTCATGTGACCTGTTCCCAGTTCTATGTGCCCTGCTTTCCTCCTAATGTGACCCATTCTCCTTTTTATGTGCCCTTCCAACTTTTGCACTCCCTCTCTCCTTTTTAATATGACTTTTTCATGTGACCTGTTCCCAGTTCTAAGTGCCCTGCTTTCAATCTAATGTGACCCATTCTCCTCTAAATACGCAGTAACTAATGCATCTTTTCTTGAAACATATTTTATATACATCCGTATATTTAATTAGGAGGCGTATATATGTTTAAGGATAAACAGTTAAAATGTACTTCTTGTAATAAAACAATTGAAACTAATGAAAGTATCGTAGTTGAACTAAAATTACCAAGTCCGGCCAGAATGCCGTATGGCCGTCTTAATACTGCATTACATAATCAAGCTGATAAAATATTATGTTCAAAATGTAAAAATTAAGGTGAGCTATTAACTCATCTTTTTTGAATATTTATGTTACTTTTTTGGTATAATCCGTATCAAACGTTTTTGTAAACTCCTAAATCTTAAAGAAATAAAGACCATTATTTGGTTAAAATTATTCAAGCACTTCTTAAAATAATTCAGGCAAAGCAATTAACATCTACAAAAATAAAAAAGGAGACTTGTTACAATCTCCTTTTTCCAATTTCTATTTAATTCGAAATCACAAATACGCCACCACAATGTGACATTGGATGAAATTCACATCGGCATCGTCCTTTTAAGAAGGCTAATAGCTCATCTGCAACAAAATAAAATTCATCAGGATCCCAATAGTCGATACTATCCGCTTTACATTTTTCCAAATCAGCTCTTGTTTGGAACGCAATATCCCCTATTAAAATTTTTCCGCCTTCTTTTAGCATAGGTAATAGCTCAGAAATGAATTCAATCTTCTTTTCATCGGTTAAATGATGTAACGCGTACGTACTAATGATGGAATCATATTTTTCACCTATTACTTCGTTAGGAAGTCCGTTTGTAAAATCATACTCCATTAAGTTTGCCATTGGCATTTTCGATTGGGCAATTTCAATCATTTTTGCTGAAAAGTCAATCCCATTCATTTGATGACGATGATCATATAATTTTTGCGTTAATATCCCTGTTCCAAATCCAATATCTAATACGTTAGAATTTGGGGTTTGCATTACTTCATTGAAAATCGTATTTAATATCTTTTTGTACCCTGCGAACGGATACAAATTGCTTTCCTCACTTAATTGAACCGTCTGATCATAATTATCAGCCCATAAATCAAATCCTTGTTTATTTAGCAAGAATGCTCCTCCTCATTTTGAACTAGCTATCCTGAGCATTCTCATTATACTCAAACTAGCTGTTCCACTTTTCTCCATTTTGTTTATGATAGTTTTTCATTAAATTATTCATAATGTATCCCGCCTTTCCTTATTCTCTTTAATAATATCTTAATTTTCTTTACAATAAAACTATTTTGATTGCAACAAAATAAATGCATAATATTCGCAATATACCTACTAATCCTTTACTATATTCTTAGTACAAAGAAGGAGTTGATTTCCGGTGAATAAATTTAGAGTTGGAATTATTGGAACTGGATTTGGTGCTAAGGTACATGCACCAATGATGAATTTTCACGATGGCTTCGAAGTCGTCGCTATCGCTAGTGTGTCAAGAGGAAATGTAGAAAATGTAAAGCAATTAAGCGGTGTTGAAAGGGTGTATACCGACTGGAAGCAAATGCTTGATCAAGAGCAGCTTGATTTCGTTGTCGTTGCTTCTGCAGTACATTTACATAAGGAAATGACACTTGCTGCATATAAAAAAGGCATTCATGTTCTAAGCGAAAAACCAATGGCTTTAAATATTACCGAAACGGAGGAAATGATTTCTGCACGTAATCAAGCCGGAAAATTAGGGCTGATTAATCATGAATTTCGATTCCTTCCTGCCCGCACAAAGGTAAAAGAGATTTTGGACAGTGGCGATATAGGGGATATAATGCATGTTCGCTATGAATGCACTTTTCCAAGTTATAATTCCTTAGTATCGAGTCCACGCGGTTGGCTAGGACAGATTGAAACTGGTGGAGGTATGCTTGGGGCAATTGGCTCCCATATGGTAGACTCTCTCCATTGGTGGGTGAATTCTCACTTAAATGCAGTTTCAGCAAATCTAACCACACATGTTCCAGAATATAAAGATAATGAAGGGAATGTGGAACGCCGAACAGCTGATGATGCTTACCAAATTATCGGTGCATTAGATAACGGTGCAACTGTTTCAATGGAACTTTTAACCTCGGCACGCCAAGCTGCTAATAGTATGCGTTTAGAGGTATTTGGTACAAAGGGTACACTTGTTATGGTGAATGATAATCAGGTATTCTTTTCAGCAGGAGATGATTCGCTTAAAAAAGTTGAGCTAACACCTGATATTGAAGCACCGGCGGAAATGCCTTCAGTTGCTGCACGTTATTATAATGGATTTAACCGTATGCTCGATGCTTTATATGAAACCTTCGAAACTAGCAGAAAACATCCTTATCTAGCGGAATTTGAAAATGGACAAATGACGCAAAAAGTTCTTGATGCTGTTCGCCAGTCTGCAAAAGAAGGAAAGAGAATGGAAGTGAAATAAAAGATAAGGTGCCTATCACTTCGATTGGCACCTTTCTTTGAGATAGGCTATGTGTTGATATTTAACCAGAAGAAAACCGCCTTGGTGAAAAGGCGGTTTAATGAGATATCGTACCCATCGCTTAACGTTTTTGCCAACAAACTACTGATACGTGGGTTGTTTGAACTTGTTCCTCGTTCGTTATAAAAATAAAAATGTATTACAATTTCTTCTTTAAGAAAAATTGTTTTATATTTTCTGGAAATTCATCGTTAACGGCAAAAACTTCATAACCCATACGCTTATAAAATTCTGGCGATTGATAGGAAAATGTACTAGTATGAGCAAATATACAGCCAAGTTCTTTCCCGAGCATTTCAGCTTCTTTCATCATGACTTTTCCATATCCCTTGTTTCTATATTCATCAGCTATCCAGAATACTTCAATATACATACCGTAAGACCAGGTTTCACAAAACAAACCGCCTACGACTTTGCCTGATTCATCCTTTAAATATAAGTTAATATCCTTGCCTGGCTTTTTGAGTAAACCATTTGTCGCTCGAACGTTATATTCATATAACTTATTACATACCTGATTGTAATCAGTGTCACTCGATTCAGCTGTTATCTTGATATTGTCTAATGTTATATCAGCCATAAGTCACCTCCGATAGGTCTGGAATCATTAGCAAATTATACCATTACAAATTTACACGAAGTTGAGAATATCAAAGGATAAACACCATTAAAGCAGTCCATCCATTTCTTCAAGCGGCTGTGGTAGTTGAAAAAGTAATATCACCTTGTTCTCATTAAAACCGAATCCACTTCAAACTTTCCAGCATTTCTTTTTCATATGATTTCTCCGGAAACATCAAAAACACAGGTTTTGTAGCATACTTTGTTCCTGGTTCTATATTTAAATACGCGGCTGTTGCTGACATGGCAAATTCTTCACTAAAGACACAATCGGAATCAATGTCGTTGCATGTTGAATAAATTTGTAAATGCTGAGTTTGATCATGATCAGTAATGGTATATGGATTGCTGATCCGAAATGCATGCTCCTCAAAACCCGCTCCAAATACCTTAGTTCCCGAATTACCTTGTAATTGTGCAAATGTATCTTTTAATTCATTATTCTTCCACCACATTTCCGTAACAAGGTATTGTTTAATATACCGATTCATATGCTCAAGTTCAGTAAAGTGAGCGATTATCGGAACACCTGGGAGTGTTAGAAAGTATTGGCGAATATTTAACCCTTTCCACATTTCGTGGTTTTCCATAGTGGTTTCGATAACAATTCCTTGCCACTCGTTTTGCCGCTGATCTATTTTTTTCACAAACCGCGACTGTGATGTTTCTTTAAGGAACGAAAATAAACTAATTCCACTAAGATATGACCACATTCCCCCAGCCCACGGATTCCACCATGCTTTTGGTTCCGGCGTAGGGTAAGCGGAATCCAGCCATTCCTGATCTTTGTAAGATATGGAATAGAGTGTAGGGAAGTAGCCGGCAGCTGCCTTAAATGTCAAATCTCCATTTTCAATTTCATAGCTAATATGTCGATCATCTTCAACCTTAGACATTTTAATATCCAATTGGCCATTATTTATTAATAACAAGGAGCCTTGAACCCTTTTTGATCTACTTTCCACTTCATATTGAATAGGGATAAATCCATGTTTACTAGTCTGATAGTCAAAACTGAAATCTTGGTTATCTTCTTGTTGAATGGAGATTTCATCTACTATTTTTCCATTCTCATATAGGTTCAATGTCCCTTTAAAATATCGATTTTGAAACCTTTTCAAAATAAGAGTTTTGTTTTTATTTTTCATAACCGGGTTCAACGTTTCCGGCTTTAACTCTATTTCCTTCGCAATTGTGTCGCGGGACGTAATATCATTTGCGTATACTTGAAATTCAGCAACTGATTTTATCGCTCCGAGCGAAAATTGAACTGGTTTCGTCAATACTTTTTTATTAGGTAGAATTTGTTCTAGTTTTTCTTCTAGATAAAAGTACCAGCCTTCAAAACCTAATTTGACCGAATGATTCCATGTAATACCATGAGGATCCTTTTGATCATCGGAAAAGATCCAATTCCCGGTCATATTTTCACTATCCAATTCACCGTAATTTGTCATTTTCGCATCATTTATATAGACAATTTCGTTATGAATGGGCAAATAAGTTTGGTTTAATTGATGGTGGACAGGTTGATAAACAAATACATTTTCCTCTGTTTTATCTGATAGATTTTCAAGCTCCAACCAATAATTTAACAGTCCTTCTCCATATAATTCAAAACATAAAGCAATCTTCAACTTATATGGTTTAGATACATGGTAATAAAGTTTCATTATCGCTGTTGCATCTTGATAATCCCATTCAAAATGAGAAACTTGTTTTTTAGATAATTCACCAATGTACGGTTTTCCAAATTTAGGCGGAAGTAGTACCGTTCTTTGGATGAGCTTATAATCATTTCCAAACGAAATCGCATTATCACGTTTTCTTACAACTACTCTATAAAAGCCGTTTTGTAAGTAAAAGTATTCTTTATCCTGCCCTCCAGCTTTTACAGCAAATGACAGCAACGATAAAGCGAGTGTTTCCTTCCACTCGAAACTTTCTTCCGCTGTTTGAACTCGTATCGTACATTCAGATTGGAGAAACCCATATTTTTGGATAGTAAAAGGAATTTTTATTAGCCCTGTTTCATTAACTTCCGTTTTCAAAATAGAATTTTCCCATTGAACATATGGATTATCTGGTAACTCGACGAATACTTCAGCGTTCTTCTTTAGATGATTTTCAAGCTCAAGATAACACAATTGTTGTTTCTTTGTATCATATCTTTTAGGTTGGTAGACTGTTTTAACCTTTAAAGCTTTTTTAGGATAAATTCCGATTGCAAATAACGCAGGTATTCCGTTCATGTACACTTTTATCTCCGCACGCGGATGTGTCACCCACTCATTCGGTTCCTCACCATTTTTTATGAGGACAGGTAATGCTAGTATTTGTTCGTCTTCAATGGTCGTAACCTGTGTCTCGTTTACATGGATCCGTTTATTTTCAATCCCCTCAACTCTTACGTTAACTTTTTCTGTGGATTTATTTTTAATAGAAAGCTTTAAAAAGGATTCTCTGCCCTCAATTTGCGTATGCTCATTCATAGATGCTTCCATTAATACGTCGTTCGTTTCAATAAGGCGAATTCCTCTACCGCTTTTTTCAATTTGAATTCGAAGAAAATGCGTCTCATTTTCCCATACGTATTCAAAAAAAGTAAATCCATTTTCCTTTATCCCATCAGGCTTCACTTCGATTACCCTGACGTTATCTTTATACCAGTCTAAATGGGCAAAATACGGCTTTGTTAATTCATTTTGAAGCACCAGTGGGATGAAATTCATTAAATGTGTTGTATTGTCTCGATCTTCCCAAAAGAATCCGCATTTTTTATATAATGGAACCGCTTTGACATTTCCTGGCCATGTGTACAGATCAATCCTTGGAAATCCAAGTTCCACCGTTTTTTCCACTGCTTTTAATACAAGTTGCTTCCCAAATTTCTTCCCATGGTAACCGGGATGGACATTCAATAGACGAATATATAAAGCATCGTTATCTTCTTTATATTCCGATATTCCGCAGTAGCCCACCACTTTTTCACCATCTAAGGCTAAGTATAAGAAGATATCTTCGGAATTAGCTTCTTGCTGCTTCACCTGGGCTTCTGTCTTAACGCTAGCGTCTCCACCCCAGCTTTCACGACTTTCGTTCCACATATCCGCAACGGACTTTGCTAGATCCTCATGATATTTTACAATTTTGATTGATTCCGTTATTGATTTCATATAATGTATATCCCCCTATAATTTTCATCCATTCCTTTACTACGTAGAGTCGTCCTTATTGTTTTTTAATAATTTTCTTGTTTTGAACATCATAATTCCCTCTCCCTTCATGTATTGGAGTTTTTTTCCTCCTTCCGTAATACTAAATCAAGTTTCTGCTATTGTAAATATTATTCCGAAAAATGATTCTATTCCTACTCTTTTAAAGT
The DNA here is from genome assembly GCF_058781025.1 of Heyndrickxia sp. FW510-T9. Classification (NCBI taxonomy): domain Bacteria; kingdom Bacillati; phylum Bacillota; class Bacilli; order Caryophanales; family Bacillaceae; genus Heyndrickxia; species Heyndrickxia sp. FW510-T9. Next base: position 16,633 of record NZ_JBYSWK010000024.1, read on the forward strand.
AAAATCATAAATATGTGGTATGATAAATTTAGGTACATAAATGCAAAAAAGTGAGGATTCATAATGAAAATTACGAAAACTAATGCTATGCGTATTTTAGATAAAGAAAAAATAGCATACTCTATCATCACCTATAATCCAGATGACGGGAAAATAGATGGCGTATCAGTAGCTGAAAAAATTGGAAGAGATACAAATGAAGTATATAAAACATTGATAACTCAAGGTACTAGCAAACAATATTATGTGTTTGTTATACCGGCCCATGAAGAATTGGATTTAAAAAAAGCGGCAAAAGCGGTTGGCGACAAAAAAGTTGAAATGATTCCTGTGAAGGATATTACGAAAGTATCAGGATATATACGCGGAGGCTGTTCACCTGTTGGGATGAAAAAATTATATCCAACCATTATCGATTCTAATGCAGAATCATTACAGGATATCATTGTTAGCGGCGGTAAAATTGGGGTGCAGATTGAATTAGGAACTTCCGATCTTATTGGCATTATTCGGGGGAAATTTGCAGAATTATTGAAGTAAAATTCGAGTGGGAATTCCCACTTTCATTGTCATGAAAGACAAGAAGATCTTCCACATCCAAAATTTCATTAACGCAAAATTATATTCCAAATTTGGGCTTCCTGAACATTTAGACAGATGAATTTTGCAATCGAATTTCGTCTAAATAAAAGAGAATAAAAAAACAACAATCGAGTGAGATCATTCAAAAGGAGGATTTTCATGGATAACAATCTGAATCAATCGTTCGAAATTGCATTTACGCGCGTATTCGATGCCCCTCGCGAACTCGTATTTAAAGCATGGACAGAGCTCGGGCATTTCGCGAAATGGTGGGGACCAAAGAGGTTCACCCTCGAAATCGTTAAAATGGACGCTCGATCAGGTGGCGAGTTTTTAGGTATTCAAACGTCTCTTGACGGAAATCAGGTTTTGTGGGGGAAATTTGCATACCAAGAGGTTGTTGAACCTGAGAAAGTGGCTTATATCCGATCCTTTTCTGATGAGCAAGGCAATACGGTCCGAGCGCCTTTTAGCGTGAGCTGGCCTCTTGAAATTATGAATATCATAACGCTAGAAGATGACGAAGGTAAAACTGTTTTAAAACTGAAGGGTTTCCCTGTGAACGCTTCCGCTGAGGAACAAGAAAACTACAAACGTATGGCTCCAAAGCTTCAACAAGATCTTGAGGGTACTTTCGATCAACTTGCCAACTATCTTGTCTCCCTGAATTAGAATGCGATAAAAAAGTTAATCGGCCCAAAAAACCTTAATCACTTTGAATATTACGTTTCAACTGGGAATGTTTGTTCAATAAAACAGGAGCAGTCTAGGACTTTATTTTATCGTCCATGGCTGCTGCTGTTTCGGTTTGAAGTAGAAGACGGAAGAAAGGAGAAGCGTAAGCGTGGCATCTCTAAAGAGCTTATTATACAGTTTCCCCCAGAGCAACAATATAAGCGAAAACAGCGTAAAATTAAAACAGAGTTGTTTCTGACAAGCATATAGATTCTCGAATTTAATGTATAAACCGATAGGCAAGACTATTGCTTTGACATTAACCATTCAACAGCTTCATTAAAATTTTCTGCAACAAAATCAGGCTTGACCTCGCCCCAACGTCCAAAAAATTCATTGTTTTTGTATTTGGTGAAAGCTTCTTTCCCACTACCTGTTTTCACTAAAATTTTCTTACTACCAACCTCATCTGCTGCTAGTAAATCAGTCCATCTATCTCCAATAACTACACAATTCCTCAAATTTAAATTATTATCCTTCGCTGCCTTTTCTAGCATTCCTGATGAAGGCTTTCTACATTGACACCCTTCATTATGTTGGTGAGGACAAATATAAATTTTATCAAATCCAAAATCTATGAGTTCATTATAAAAATTTTCGAATGAAGCCTCCCCCATTGAAATACCTGGCTGGTTTGTAAAGGAACATATTAAAATGCCTGCCTTTTTTAATTTCTGTATTGATTCTGAAACATCAAGGAATAGCTTAAACTCCCCAGGATAAGTAACTCTATCATTTCCTCCGATTGTTCCATCCCTATCTATGAAAACAGCTTGAATGTTCAATATTTCCACCTCCAAATCAGATATATATTCCAAATAAGTATTCTTTAAAGTTTACATTATTTTCTTTATTTAGGTACTACTTATTTCACTAATCTGCATGGTGATTAAGCTTACCTGCCCAATTATAGCTCTAATTCATGCAAAGCAATAAACAATGACACAAATAAAAAAGGAGACGTGTTACAATAACTGGTTCCGTTTTCTATCACAAATCCAGAAAATGCAGCCAAAAATGTAACCCAATTTGTACCGTGTTTTATATTTGTTTATGCATTAAAAGAAATGGCTCAATATAATGGAGAACGGAGCCATTTCTTTTATAAACTTTTATTAGCTTTTTGAACTCCCGTTAGCATAAGTGTATTATTTAACCTACCGTTGCAAAAAGATAAATGTTATATAATGAGACTTGTATAAGCAATTATCGCTTTAAAATAGGTTTTCACATTAATTGACATAACCAACAAAGAAAATTGCTATTATCACTGAGATAGCTACTATGTATTTCAGTGGACCTTTTTCTCTTCTTGCAAATGCTATAACACTCAAAATCACACCAATAATATATATTAAGATACCTACACCAATAATTATAAAAAACAGTCCCATACTAGATGTACCAAAATAATACGTTGCAAAAATTACAAACAAAAAACTTATTAAAATTACTATTAAAGAAGAAATACTAAATTTCTTGTTCAAATATTAAACACTCCCTTCATATTCAACTCCTCTGATCCACAAATTAACTTTTTGTTATATTTAGTGTAATTTTACACTAAACTTGATTAAATAACAAGAATATTCCCATTTTTTAAAACAGGTGATAAATCTAGTTATTTAAGATATTTGCGATTTATTTACTCCTACTTTTTCGAATTGTAGGGATAGTTAAAAAATATAAGGGGGAGGATTATCGGTTATAAATAATATCCCTCCAACTATATACTCTTTCAGCGATACCAATTTGATTGCTACACCGGCAGAAATGCTTGTAGTTGCTGCACGTTATTATTACGGATTTAACCGTATGCTTCATGATTTATATGAAACTTTAGATACTGACAAAAAACATCCGTACCTAGCAGAGTTTGAAAATGGACTAATGACGCAAAAAGTTATTGATGCTGTCCGCCAGTCTGCAAAAGAAGGAAAAAGGATAAGTGTTAAATAAAAATAAGGTGCCTATCAACTACGCTAGGCACCTTTCTTTGAGACAAAAAATTTATCACTAAGTTCATATTAAAACCGAATCTACTTCAAACTATGATTTCATCGGAAACAACAAAAAAACAGGTTTTGTAGAATACGATTCCGCATTTTTTATATAATGGAACCGCTTTGACATTCCTGGCCAAGTGTACAGATCAATCCTTGGAAAGCAAGTTCCACCGTTTTTTCCACTGCTTTTAATACAAGTTGCTTCCCAGGGTAACTGTAATTTAATAAAAAATATGGATTAAAGAGCTGTCCATCCTCCGTCAATTACTAATTCTGAACCAGTCATAAAGCGGGATTCATCAGAAGCTAAGAAAAGTGCTCCATAAGCAATATCTTCTGGTTCTCCAAAGTATGGAAGCTGTGTGAATGTTTTATAATATGGTAATGCATCTTCCATGGTTGGCAATGTCATAGGTGTGACAACGATACCAGGGTGAATAGAGTTTACCCGGATTTTTTCTTTACCATATTCAACAGCAGCGGATTTTGATAGAACTCGAAGTGCTCCTTTTGCAGCGGTATATGGGCTAGTACCCGCCATACCAACAAGGCCGCCAATGGAAGAAATATTGATGATGGAACCGCCGCCTGCTTTTTTCATTTCGGGGATAACATATTTCATCCCAATCACGCAGCCGTTTAAATCAATATCCAAAATTTTATTCCATTCATCCATTTCCATGTTTGCGATTGTTTTAGGAGAAGACACTCCTGCATTATTTAGAAGAACGTCGACTTTTCCGTATAATTTTACGGTTTCGGCAATGACGAACTTCCATTCCTCTTCAGAGGTAACATTATGTTTAATTGCAACTGCCTCGCCGCCATTATCTTTAATCTCTTTTACTACTTCGTTCAGTGCTTCAACTTGCAGATCTGTTGCAACAACTTTTGCTCCTTCTTTTGCAAATAGTTTTGCTTCAGAAGCTCCCATTCCCATTGCTGCACCTGTAATAATAACCACTTTTTCGTTTAAACGTCCCATTTCTCAATCATCCTTTCCATCGTTATATAGCTGTATCTATAGTAAATACTTCATTAGTTATAAATCTTAGAATGCAAGATTCGATATACTAAACAACAACGATCACTTACATAAATTGTTGACTTAAAAGAATTCATTGCGCGCCGAATTTATTCCATTTTAAAGAGATTCAAGTAAAATGAACCATAACTATCATTATATTGTGAACACATTAACAGTTTGTTGTTTTATCAACACCATGGTGTTAACATCATTATAACAATCAGCTGTAAAAGGACAACCAACAGCATTTATCAATATGTCGCATTATCGACAATGTATAAAAGAATGTTGTGAAAGAAAGAAAAGTAATACACGGAGGCTAAAAATGTCGAAAAAATTGGATCCGCGTGTTGTAAGAACACGTCAAATGTTAAGAGATGCACTTGTGGAATTAATCAGTGAGCAAAGTTATGAGAAAATTACCGTTCAAGATATTACGAAGAAAGCTATGTTAAATCGTGCCACCTTCTATCTGCATTATCGTGACAAATTTGACCTTCTGTATCAAAGCTCAGAGGAAATTTTAAATGATTTAACCGAAAGCATTAACTTATCATTTAATGAAAAAGAGGAATTTGATTTTTTAAGTGGGAAGCCGCATGAAAATTTCATTCATTTATTTGAACAAATATCGCTAAATAGTAAATTATATAAGGTTTTTCTGACTGAAAAAAATATGCCCCATTTCTCGGCCAGTATGAAGGATGTCCTTATTAATTTTATTTCAAGAGGAATAAACACGATGCAACCAGATGATAATATGCTCACTGTACCTCGAGAAATCGCCGTCCACTATTATGCTTCCGCTTTTCTCGGAGTGATTGTTTGGTGGTTAGAAAATGATATTCCTTACACTAGTACCTTTATGGCAACACAGCTAATGAAGCTCGCAATAATGGGGCCTTATGTTGAAGACCCATTTTTTAATTAGAAAAAAATCCATTTTGAAAATAGATTCATCAAAATGGATTTTTCTCAACAGATTCATGTTAATTTTTTATAGTGGACTAACAAAAAAAGAGGATTATGCCCAAAAACAGCTCTAATTCAACTCATAAAGCTTCCTTAACGGTTCAAAAAAGGTTGGATATGAAACCTTAATGGCTTCACTATTTTCAATAGCCGTTTCACCATCTGCAAGACAACCAGCAATGGCGAGCATCATTCCGATACGGTGATCTCCATGGCTGTTAACTTGCGCTCCTTTTAACGGGGTTTTGCCATGAATAATTAACCCATCTACAGTTGTTTCAATACGCGCACCCATTTTATTTAATTCATTGGCTACTGTATCGATGCGATTGGTTTCTTTCACCTTTAATTCGCCAGCATCCTTAATTATGGTCGTTCCTTCCGCTTGTGTAGCGGCGAGAGCGATGATCGGAATTTCATCGATTAATCTTGGAATCAAATCACCAGAGATCTCAGTTGCTTTTAAAGAGGCAGATTTAACTTTTAAATCGGCGAATGGTTCAAAGGATTGTTCATTCTCCCCTGATACTGTTATAGAAGCCCCCATATTCTCTAATACATCGATGATCCCCGTTCTAGTTTGATTTACTCCAACACCTTGAATGGTTATATTACTATTAGGAATGATAGAAGCCGCAACCAAGAAAAATGCCGCGGACGAAATATCTCCTGGTACATTGATGATAGTGGCAGTTAAGCTCTGTTTCCCCGCAATAGATACTGTTTTACCACTTCGGTGTACCTTTACACCAAATGCCTCAAGCATGCGTTCAGTATGATCTCTCGAAACTTGAAGCTCCGTAACAGATGTTGTTCCGGTAGCATGAAGTCCTGCAAGCAGGATCGCCGATTTAACCTGTGCACTGGCTACTGGCATTGTATAATCAATGGAATGCAAGTTTCCTCCGTTAATAGTGAGTGGAGTATACTTACCATCTTGACGTCCATCCATTTTTGCACCCATTAACCGTAATGGTTCTACAATTCGATTCATCGGTCGTTTTGCAATGGAAGCATCCCCTTGCAAGCAAGCATATAATGGCAAACCTGTCAGCAAACCCGATAACAAACGGATGGTTGTTCCTGAATTTCCAACTTCAAGTACAGCTTCAGGATCACGTAATTGTTCTACCCCATTCCCATCAATTTCTACGTAATCTCCTTCTTGTAAAATTTTTACCCCAAGCTGTCTTAGACATGAAATTGTACTCAAACAATCTTCGCCTGGCAAAAATCCTTTCACCACTGTTTTTCCTTTTGCAATTCCGCCTAGCATAATCGCTCGATGGGAAATCGATTTATCCCCAGGAACGACTATCGTGCCATTAATACCATTCTTTATTTTCTTTACTACTTGTAATGTCACTAGTATCACTCCTTCTATCCTTTAACTGAATTCATTCTGCAATCTTTAAACACGGATTGGTAAAGAATCACGGTATTCTTTTGCCCCTTCAAAAAAATTCTGGATCGCTTGTTCATCACCAGCTTGCAAAACAGTAGTCAAATGACGAATTTCGTTCATCCATTCCTCCATTAAACCGAGTAAATGATTGCGATTATCCATAACGATATCGCTCCAAATACTTGGATTACTGGAGGCAATTCTTGTGATATCACGAAATCCTCCTGCTGCCATTTGGTGAATAAGTGGCTCTCTGATCGCATGTTTTTTTGCTTGGTTCACCAATACTCCAGCCATTAAATGGGGAAGATGACTAATCATTCCTACTATGTAGTCATGCTCATCTTTGTCAAGAATATGGAGATGTGCATTGGTGCCACTTAACCAATTCTTTAATTCACTTATTCTTTTATTACTTATTTCAGGAGCAGGAGTAAGAATATAATACGCACCGTCAAATAAATGTAAGTCGGCGTTTTCTACTCCGGTTTTGTGTGAGCCTGCTATAGGGTGCCCTCCAATAAAGGTTACTTTTCCATTAAACACCTCATTGGCAGCCTCCATTAACTCGCTTTTTGTACTACCTGTATCTGTAATTATGACATTATCTTTTAATTTCATCCTTGATAATTGTACCATTATTTTTCTCAGTTCTAATACTGGTGTTGATAAAATGATTAAGTCAGCGAGTTCTGCTCCCTGCTGTAAAGAGTCCACCTTTTCGTCAATAACGTTGAGTTCAATTGCTTTTTCCATCTCATGTTGATGAACATCCAAACCATAAATTTTTGCTTTAGGATGCTGATTTTTTATTGTAAGGGCAAGCGAGCCACCTATTAATCCTAATCCTACAATAAATACATTTCCTTTCATCACTATACCCCCATTATTACTTTCCCATCATTGTGCGTTCTTTTATTAATTCCTTTATTGCCGCTCTGACTCTTTCATTTTGTTCCGCTAATCCAATCGTAATTCGCACACATGTTGGAAACCCTAATTGTTTACCTGATCGTACGATAATCCCCTTCGTTAATAAAAACTGTGAAACCTCGTCACCATCACACTCGAAATTAATTAGTACAAAGTTCCCTTCTGAAGGATAAACCTTTAGCCCATTCTCTAAGCAAAATGTATTATACTTTTGCCTCTCAACGGCATTTTTATGAAAGCATTCCTTTACAAATTCTTGATCGCTTATGGCAGCGGCAGCAGCTAATTGACCAAGAACATTTGTATTAAATGGCGGACGAGCCGCATCTAATTTTTGAATAATGTCGACAGATGAAATTCCATATCCTACTCGCAAACTAGCAAGCCCGTAGATTTTCGAAAAAGTCCTCGTAATCATTACGTTAGGGAATTCTTCTAGCAATCCGATCGTGTTACCTGGTTGTTCCACATATTCAAAATAAGCTTCATCTAGTACAACAAACACATCCTTTGGAACTTTCTTCATAAATGTCCAAAGTTCATTGATAGGGATATAAGTCCCTGTTGGATTATTAGGGTTACATACCCATACCACTGTTGTATTCCTATCGATGGCTGAAAGCATTCCGTCTAAATCATGTCTACCATCCACCAATGGGATTTCCCTAACCTTCCCGCCCTCAATCATGGCATTATGTTTATACTGTGAAAAAGTAGGGGTAGCCATCACCGTATTTTTGCCAGGTTGTATTAAAGCCCTCGAAATGATTTGGATTAATTCATCTGTTCCATTTGTAAAAATTAATTGATTCGGATCAACCTCTAAAAGTGAAGCAGTCTCCGCTCTTAGCATGCTGGCTTTTGCATCTGGGTAAATATTTAATGAACCTCCAAATTCTTTTAATGCTTTATCTACATTTAGTGAATGACCATATGGGTTCTCATTTGAAGCTAATTTGATAATCGAATTTTGCGTATTAAGATTCTTCACTTCAACAATTTGTTTACCTGGTTGATATGCATGTAGTTGATGCATTTGTTCTTTCCATTTCATTTTAATTTCACTCCTTGTTATTATCTTGTAAATCTATAAAAGTTTTTCTGAGTAATTCCTGATCAACTTTTTGCCTAACGGGTTTTCCTATATCCTGCAGCAAAACGAACATAGGTTCATTTCCAACTGATTTCTTATCTCGAACCATCCATTTCAGTATAGATTCAAATGAACAATTCACAGGAATTTTCCACTCATACCCCAATTCCTCTAGCCAACTGATAAAGCTTTCATAAGGAAAATCAAACTGATAGATTTGCTTACTTATGTTCAAGGCATAAACGATTCCAATCATGACAGCTTCCCCATGCGTTAATTCACCAAAACCCGCGGACGCTTCCAAGGCATGGCCGAGTGTATGACCGAAATTTAAATAGGCACGAATATCTTTTTCCATTTCATCCTGCTGCACAATATTTGCCTTGGTTTCAATACCTTTTTTCAAAAACTTTTGTAAAGGTAATGCAGTTAGATCTTCAAGTGATTTTGTTTCATTCATCAATTCCTGTAAAAAAAGTGGATCTGAAATGACGGCATGCTTAATAATTTCCGCAAACCCACTTCTTTTTTCTCGAATGGATAATGTTGCTAAAAATTGAGTATCATAGATAACCAGTTCCGGCTGCTTAAAGGCACCAACCATATTTTTTCCTAGTGGATGGTTAATCCCTACCTTTCCACCGACCGCACTGTCATGTGCCAAAATGGTGGTAGGAATCTGAATAAAGGCAATCCCCCTCATATAAGTGGCGGCAACAAACCCTGCTACATCTCCAATTGCCCCTCCTCCAAAAGCTAAAACAACCGAATGTCGATCCATCCCGTGATGAATTCCAAATGAAATACAATCTTGATAAATCTCAAATGTTTTCGCCTTTTCACCATTTGGAGCTATATAAATATGGGTTTCTAAATTAGGAAGATGGTCCGCAAGTGTGTCTAAATGCCGTTCCTCCAAATACGTATTGGTGATGACCCATAGCTTTGAATATCCGGTTAAATGCTCCTTTAAATTCTCGAGGATTTCTCTACCTACATAAACTGGATAGTTTTTCGATGCAGTCGAAACATTTATGACATCCATGTTAAAATCCCCTAGCATATAATCTGTGCTCTTCAACGGATTGCTTCAATGACTCAAAGCGATCACTACTAAATTGTTCAGTTATGGCAGTCGCCAGTTCCCATGCGACAACCGCTTCTGCCACCACACTTGCTGCTGGAACGGCACAGCTATCGGAGCGTTCGATACTTGCTGAAAAAGGCTCTTTTGTATCAATGTCAACGCTTTTCAACGGTTTATATAAGGTAGGAATTGGCTTCATTACCCCTCTTACAACAATCGGCATCCCTGTTGTCATTCCGCCCTCAAATCCCCCTAATCTATTTGTAGAACGAACATATCCTTGATCCTCATTCCAGGTAATTTCATCATGTACCTCACTTCCCGGCATTCTCGCCATCTCAAAGCCTAGGCCAAACTCTACACCCTTGAAGGCATTTATACTTTGTATTGCTTGAGCAATATTCGCATCCAGTTTCCGGTCATATTGAACATAGCTCCCTACACCAATTGGCATACCCTCCACTATGACCTCCACAATACCTCCAATTGAATCACCATTTGTTTTCGCTTGATCAATAGCCTCCATCATTTGTTTTTCCACTTTTTCATCAAAGCAACGAACAGGAGAATCCTCGGTTTTTTGCTGTAATTCTTGAATATTTTCATATTGTGGTGGATTTGCTCTCACTCCGCCAATTTCTAAAACATGCCCGGCAATTTCAATTCCTAGCAGTGAAAGGAGTTTTTTAGCAACCGCTCCTGCTGCAACCCTAACCGTTGTCTCTCGTGCTGAAGAACGCTCTAGAACATTTCTCATATCGCGATGTCCATACTTAATTCCACCAACTAAATCAGCGTGCCCTGGCCTTGGTCTCGTTACCTTTCGCTTCACTTCTTCTTGATTTTCCAAATCCAATGGTTCAATCCCCATGATTTTTGTCCAATGCTTCCAATCATTATTTTCGACGGCAAGGGATAACGGTGAACCTAAGGTGAAGCCGTGGCGAACACCCCCAGTAATATTTACCATATCGGTTTCAATTTGCATCCTTCTTCCACGTCCATGCCCTTTTTGACGGCGGGCTAATTCATGATTAATATCTTCTACAGTTAAAGGCATCCCCGCGGGTAACCCCTCGATAATCGTTGTCAGCTGCGGACCGTGTGATTCACCTGCTGTAATATGTCTCATTGTTGATATCCTCCTTTGACCCCTGCCGAACTGCAGGGATCTACTAATCTTTTTTTTATAAAAATGCTCTTACGCTAATTTTTCTTGTAATGTTTTTAATTCCTGAATAAACTCATTAAACTGCGGAATATTCATTTGCTGTGCGGCATCTGATAATGCTACCGCCGGGTCTGGATGAACTTCTGCCATAATCGCATCAGCACCAATGGCCATCGCAGCTTTCGCTGTTGGCAGCAATAAATCTCGTCTTCCTGTCGAATGTGTCACATCGACTACCACTGGGAGATGGGTTTCTTTTTTCAAAATAGGCACTGCCGAAATATCCAACGTATTTCGTGTCGCTTTTTCATAAGTACGTATCCCACGCTCACATAAAATGATTTGATTATTTCCTTGTGAAATGATGTATTCCGCTGCATGGATGAACTCTTCTATCGTGGCAGAAAGTCCTCGTTTTAAAAGAATTGGTTTATTCACTTTCCCAACTGTTTTCAGCAAATCGAAGTTTTGCATATTACGTGCCCCGACTTGGATAATATCTACGTAGTCTAGTGCAAGGTCTACGTCATTAGATGAAACAATTTCACTAATAATCGACATCCCAAATTCATTTCCGACTTCTCTTAAAATCTTCAGGCCTTCTACCCCTAAACCTTGAAAGTCATAAGGTGATGTCCGTGGCTTAAATGCGCCACCACGCATGATGTTCAAGCCTTGCTTCTTCATAGCAACGGCAACCTCTCTAACTTGTTCAAAGCTTTCAACCGCACAAGGTCCCATTATAAATCTTTGTTTTCCATCACCGAACGTTTCACCATTAATGTCGACAATGGTATTTTCAGGTTGAGCCTTCCGAGACACTAGCAATACTTTCCGACTATCATCTTCTTGAAGTTCTAAGCTAGCTTTAAATATTTCTTTAAAAATATGTTGAATAGTTGATGTTTTAAAATGTCCGTTGTGATGCTTAATAATTAAATCAAGTGATTCTCGTTCACGAACAGGATCAAAACGAGTAACTCCTTGTTTTTTCTTTTCTTCTCCAATTTCTTGGACTACTTCAGCTCTTTCGTTTAATAGATTTAAAATTTCTAAGTTAATCTCATCAATTTTGTTTCGTAATTGCTCTAATTTATTGGTTGTCATCTTTATTCCTCCTGAAATTTATGTTCAAATTCGTGAATTTTTTTTTGTAAAAATTATCCCTAAGTATCAATTCTAAACAAGCATCAACTCCTTTAAGTTTGTTATTGCGGTAATAAAAAAAGTCCCTACTGGTTTTCCAGTAGGGACGAATTAGTTTCGCGGTACCACCCTAGTTGTGAACTGTCTTGTTCACCTCTCGATTTTGTTAACGATCATTGACCGTCTCTCCCTTCACAAAGACGACTCTTTGTTACGAAAAAGAAGCTCCAGGACTGTAATTCATGTTGATCTTTGTACTGATTTGCACCACCATCAGCTCTCTTGAACAGGGAGATCTTCCACTACTTGTTTCCTTTCATTGCATTGCATCTTATTTAGTTTTGAAAATAAAAAAGTCCCTACTGGTTTTCCAGTAGGGACGAAACTTTTCGCGGTACCACCCTAGTTGTGAACTGTCTTGTTCACCTCTCAATTTTGTTAACGATCATTGACCGTCTTTCCCTTCACAAAGATTTCTCCGTGCTACGAAAAAGAAGCTCCAGGATTGTAATTCATGTTGATCTTTGTACTGATTTGCACCACCATCAGCTCTCTTAAAC